>JAGANP010000369.1 GCA_017624175.1 Lachnospiraceae bacterium
ATTTGGCCTAGTGGCTCAGTTGGTTAGAGCGCCGCCCTGTCACGGCGGAGGTCGTCGGTTCGAGTCCGATCTGGGTCGTTAAAATTGCGTAGGAGTGATCTTAGGCAATTTTTTTATATGAAATGCCATAGCGCACAGCGGCTTCAGCAGATGAACCGCAGAATAATCAGCAAAGAAGGAGTTCGGCAAGGCGGAGCTTCGATTAAGGAGTTTAGGATGAAAATGATAGATATGACCTGTCCAAAATGCGGGGCGACGATGAAGCTGGATCTGGATAAGAGGAAAGCGGTATGTGAGTACTGCGGAAATACTGTTCTGCTTGAGCAGGAAGACACCCTGGAGGAGATCCGTGCAAAAGCGCAATCCAGGGCATATGGCTACCACAAGGGCAGACTGGCGGCGGAAGAGGAGGCCTCTAAAAGGAAAAAGCACCGCAGCATCAAAATCGCTGCGATAATCGTCGGCGCATTTGTACTGATTGAAATGCTTTCTTTCCTGATCGTAGAGACGGCAAAGCCCAAAATCAATCCATTTGATTACCTTGAAGTGTCTTTCCGGGGAGTGGACGGGAAAGGTGAGGTGGTACTGAATGTGGTAAACCCGGCTGAAAATATAGATACCGGCAGTATAAAGTTTACTGTCTCCAAGGATGACTATTTGATGCAGGGCGAAACCATCAGCATCAGTGCCGCAAGTACGGAGTACCGTTTTACAGAAGATAAGCGGATTTATACGGTAGAGGGCCTGGACGAGTATTTAAAGGATCTGGATAATCTTTCGGAGGAAGCCCTGGATACGATTCATACAAGAGCAGAGACCGGGCTTAAGTGGAATCTGGAAAACGTGAAAGAGCGCAGAATGCTGACGGAGATGACCCCGGTAAAATTATTCCTGATTACGGACGGGAAACAGGCCAATAGGCTGTATGATGTTTTTGAAATACACCTTACGACTTCAGCAGGGGAGAAAACCTGTTATGTGGTAACCTATTTTAAGGATGTAGTCGTACGGGAAGGGGAACAGGTATCGATTGAGATGTCCGGCGGTATGTATATTGGACATCTTTATTCGGTGGAAAACTGGCTTTATATCATGGCATACGATTCTCTTGAAGAGGTTCGTGCAGAGATTCTTACGAATCAGGACAGCTATATGGAGTTAAAAGAATTGGATTTATAAGCAGGCCGAGATTGGTTCCGGTCCCGGATCAGGATAAAGCAGGAGCGTGTTGAGACGGTGAGGCCATGAGTGCCCGTAAAAGAATAGACGACTGTCCATAGGTACATAATGTTAGGAACAGGCATGAAAAGTGCGGGTCAGGAGGATCGAGATGGCTGAGACAGAAAAAATCTTTTACAATGGCGACATTCTTACTATGGAGGATCATCTGGAAGCGGAGGCCGTTTGGATAAAAGACGGCAAAATAGAAGCATTGGGAAGTAAAGAGGCGATCCTGGCGTTAAAAACGGAGGAAACTGAGCTGGTGGATCTGCAGGGCAAGACGCTGATGCCTGCTTTTATTGACGCCCATAGTCATATCTCGGCACTGGCCCAGACGCTGGCATTGGTCTCCTTAAGTGAATGCAGGAGCATTGAAGAGATCATTGATAAATTAAAGGCATTCCGGGAGAGCAGAAAGCTCCCGGACGGAAAATGGATTGTAGGATTTGGCTACGACCACAATTTTCTGGCGGAAAAAAGGCACCCGGACAGAGCTGATCTGGATCGGGTATCGGAGGTTAATCCGGTTCTGATTTCCCATGTATCGGGACATATGGGGATCGTGAATTCCCTGGGCCTGGAGACATTGGGCATCCGTGAAGATACCCCAGACCCGGCAGGGGGCCGCTACGGGCATGTGGAGGGAACAGCCCGGCTGAACGGATATCTGGAAGAAAGCGCCTTTATCAATCAGGCCAAAGGGATTATGAAGCCGGAGATCGAGGAGCTGGCGAAAGCCGTGCAGGCAGCGCAGGATATATACCTGGCAAATGGAAACACCACAGTCCAGGAGGGGCTGGCCGGGAAAAGAGATCTGGAAGTATTAGCATATGCGGCTGAAAATCAGAAACTGAAAGTGGATGTGGTAGCCTATCTGGATCTGGCCCAGGAGGAGCTTCTGCAGGAGGAAAACAGCCCGTATCTGAAAAAATATCAAAACCACCTGAAAATAGGAGGCTATAAACTGGTATTGGACGGTTCTCCCCAGGGAAAAACGGCCCGGCTCACAAAGCCTTATGAGGGAGAGGAAAGCTATCGGGGAAATCCCACTCATACCGATGCCTATGTAGAGCAGAGTGTCCGAAAGGCTTTACAAGAGAACCGGCAGCTGCTGACGCATTGCAATGGGGATGCCGCTGCAGATCAGTTAATCCATGCCTTTCAAAAAGCGGCGCAGGAGTATCCCATTCGGATAAGGCCGGTGATGATACATGCACAGACAGTCAGAAACGACCAGATACAGGAGATGAAAAGAATGGGGATGATCCCCTCATACTTTGTTGCCCATGTTTATTATTGGGGAGATATCCATATGCAGAATCTGGGAGAGCGGGCTTATCATATCAGCCCTGCCGGAACAACAGCAAGGGAAAAGCTGGTGTTTACTCTGCATCAGGATACACCGGTAATTGCACCGAATATGCTGGAAACCGTCTGGTGTGCGGTAAACAGAATGACCCAAAGCGGGGTATGTCTGGGAGCGGAGGAAAGGCTTGGCGTGTATGACGCCCTGAAGGCGGTAACTGTCAATGCAGCTTATCAGTATTTTGAAGAAGAGAGTAAGGGCAGTATTGCAGAGGGGAAGCGGGCGGATCTGATTATTCTGGATCGTAATCCGTTAAAAACAGATCGGGCAGACCTGAAAAATATCAGGGTATTGGAGACGTACAAGGACGGCCTGCGGGTATGGAGCAGCCGATAAAATTGCGGCTATAGGGAGGAAAAGGATAATGATCAGAGTCACTGTATGGAATGAGTATGTGCATGAACAGGAATATGAAAATATCCGGGCAGTATACCCGGAGGGGATTCACGGCTGTATTGCCGGTTTTCTGCGGAAAGATCCGGAATTGCAGGTCAGGACGGCAACTTTTCAGGAGCCGGAGCACGGACTGACAGAGGAGGTGCTGGAGCAGACGGATGTACTGATCTTCTGGAGCCATGCCAGACAGGAAGAGTTTGAGGATCAGGTGGCGGAACGGATTCAGCGCCATGTGCTGCGGGGAATGGGACTGATTGCACTGCATTCCGCCCATTACAGTAAGGTGATGAAGCGGCTTATGGGCACCGGCATGACGCTCAGGTGGAGACACGGAGACAGGGAGCGGCTGTTTGTGACGGCGCCGGGGCATCCTATAGCTGCCGGGCTGCCTGCATACATAGAGATTCCCCGTGAGGAGATGTATGGGGAATATTTTGATATTCCCAAACCGGATGATGTGGTTTTTACCGGGTGGTTTGCAGGCGGAGAGGTTTTCCGCAGCGGCTGTACCTTTACAAGAGGGCTGGGGCGGATCTTTTATTTCCAGCCGGGGCATGAGGAGTACCCGATCTATTACATGGAACCGGTTCAGCAGATTCTCCGCAATGCGGTAAAATGGTGTATGCCCACGCTTCGCCGCAGCACCGGTCCGGATTGTACGGAGGTGACAGAGCCGCTGGAGCCTATCTGCTGAAAGAAAAACAGAAAGGAATGGTGCAGACATGCAGATATCTGTGTTTTATGACCATATTACCCAGGCCGGGGAGCAATCGGGACGGAGTCTTTCTTCTCTGCTGAATGCATGCAGGGAATGGGGCATTGACGGTCTGGAGATTAATTATACACAGCTGAAAGAGGGAGGTTTTTGGCTGCAGCGGGCGCTGCGCAAAGCAGGGCTGAAAATCAGCTGTATCTATGAGACGTATGATTTTACCCATGGGGAGGATTTGGGCCGGGCGAAAAAGCAGGTGGATCTGGCAGCCCGGGTGGGAGCAGGGAAAGTGCTCATTGTTCCCGGCTTTCTGGAGGAGCAGGAGGCCCGGGAGCTGAATGCCTGCAGTCAGGATCCGGCTGCCGTGGCACAGTTTATGGAGAACCATGCCTCCACCTGCCGGGTGCGGGATGCTCTGCGGGAACTGGCTGTTTATGGCCGGGAAAGAAACGTCAGGGTCACTCTGGAGGATTTTGACTTCTATACCTCGCCCTGTGCCGGAAGATTTGCACTGCAATGGCTGATGGAGCAGACACCGGAGCTGGGATATACGCTGGATATGGGGAATTTTGCTTACAGTGATGAGGATGTTACGGAGGCCTATGAGCTGCTGAAGTCCCATATTGTTCATGTACACTGCAAGGACCGGGGGACAGAAGCGCAGTATCAACTGACGGAGAATGCCGGAGAAACAGCCGGACAGGCCGACGAACAGACGCAGAAGCTGCAGCGGCGGTACTGTCGGGGACTGGCCTGCGTACCCGTGGGCGGCGGGTATCTGCCGATCCGGGAATTGATCGGCAAGCTGAAAGATCAGGGGTATGACGGCTATCTGGCCATTGAGCACTTTGATGCCCCTGATCAGCTGGATTATATACAGCGGTCGGCGGCTTTTCTGCAGGAACGGATTACCGCCGGCATAAACAATACAAACGGATAAGGAAAAGGAAAGAAAGGGCAAGGCATTGAAAGACCTGGAAAAAGCCAAGAAACGTATATTTGAAATCCTGCAGATCGGGAACAGGCCCGATACGCTCAGCCTGATATTTGACGTGCTGATTGTCTGCGTGATTATACTGAATATTGTGGTTACCTTTTGCCAGACCTTTGCGCAGCTTAACCGGTATGAAACGCTGCTGCATTGGATAGAGCTGGTTACCATTGTGATTTTTACCGTTGAATATCTATTGCGGATCTGGACGGCGGAGTATTTGTATCCGCAGATGGGCGCCGTGAGGGCAAAGCTGAAATTTGCGGTATCCTTCTATGGCCTGGTAGATCTGCTGACCATACTACCGTATTTTCTGCCGTTCTTTTTCCCCAGCGGGGCGGTGGCTTTCCGTATGCTTCGGGTGGTGCGGATCCTGCATCTGTTCCGGATTAATGCCAAATACGACGCCTTTCATGTGATCACCACCGTTTTGAAGGAAAAGAGCAATCAGCTGATGTCCTCCATCTGCCTGGTATTGATTATGATGATGGCTTCTTCCCTGTGCATGTACAGTTTGGAGCATGAGGCCCAGCCGGAGCATTTTGCCAATGCCTTTTCAGGGATCTGGTGGTCGGTCTCCACGCTGCTGACAGTGGGGTATGGAGATATCTATCCGGTGACAGTGGGCGGGCAGATCATGGCCATTGTCATTGCCTTTTTGGGGGTGGGGATGGTTGCCATACCCACAGGTATTATTTCTGCCGGTTTCGTAGAGTATTACACCCGAATCAAAAACGGAACTGTCACAAGGCTGGATGCGGATTTTGTAACCTTGGAAATTACAGTGGGACATTCCTTTGACGGGCTGGCGCTGGAGGCGCTGTCACTGCCCCAGGGGTTGTATGTGGCGGCAGTGCTGCGGGACAGAGAGGTACTTGCTCCCTATGAAGAACTGGAACTGCGTGTGGGAGATCTGCTGGTTCTGGGGAGTATGAGCCGGAAGCGGATTGAGGCCAATGTGGAGGAGATGACGCTGACGAAAGGACATTCCTGGATCGGACAGCAGATCGGGGATCTGGATATCTCCCGCCGCAGCTATGTGATTATGCTGAAGCGGGGCAATAAAAATATTCCGCCCAGGGAAGATATCCGGATCAGGGAAAATGATACCCTGCTGATTTATCACCGATGAGGAATTGTGGGCTGACGGTATAGTAACGGTGTAATTTTGTGATGGTTTACAGGCAGACGTATGTCAGCGGAAGCTCTTGATCCAGTTGATCAGAGAGTCATGGTACACATTATCGGTCACATCCCGGCGCATCTGGTCGGTGATGGGGCCGTTTTTACTCATGATGGCCAGGATTGCTTCCTGCAGACCGGCGATCCGGCCCTGTTCATAGGCTTCCTCCAAAGCCCCCTGAGCAGGCGGCGTCTGGGGCTCGGACTCTGCCAGGGAAGCGGCAGAAATCTCCTGAGATGGTATTGCCTCAGCCGGGGATTGAGACGGCGCAGAAGAATCCGCAGCAGCGGGAGCGGCCTCAACGCCTGTCGCTGCTGGCGGTGCCTGTTCGGTCGTGTCGGCAGCAGGCAGAGCTTCATTTCCCGTCAGAGGCAGCCAGATTTCCCCGGAACAGCCGGGGATCGTTACCGTGAGATTACCGCCGTTTGCCGCAACCCGTTCTCCCGACAGAGCCCCCACATAGGTCGGCGTGCTGCCCGCAGGCAGCGTCAGGGTGGAGGGGGTATCATCGTTATTTACCGTCACCAGTACGGTCTCTTCACCGGTGCTGCGGGCAAAAGCATACTGCCGGTTGGTCAGCACCAGCTCCCGGTAATCCCCGTAGGACAGAGCCTTTGTCTGCCGCCGGATCCGGCCCAGTGCTGCGATCAGCCGGGTCAGGGGATTGTCCGTCAGCGCATTTTCATAATCGGTATAGCGCAGGGCGGGCCGCAGGGAGGCGTCTGAGAACTTTTCCTTTCTGCCCTCAATGCCGAACTCGGAACCGTAGTAGATGGAGGGCACGCCGGGCAGGGTGTATAACAGGACATGCACCGGCGTCAGATGCGCTTTGTTGTTTAACTTGGTATAGATGCGCTCCACATCATGATTATCCACAAAATTGTACAGCTTCAGGCCGTCGGGCCGGTTGCCGCCCATGCCGTAGAGACGTTTTACCGTGTGGGCGATCTCAAAATAGTTGTGGTCATTGTGCCCGGAGTACAGAGCCTTGTGCAGATGATAATTGGTCACGGAATGCAGAGTACCCTCGTTGACCCAACGGGTGTAGTCGCCGTGGATGACCTCCCCCATAAGCCAGAACTCGGGCTTTACCTCATTGGCTACCCGGCGCAGTGCTTTCATGAAGTCAAAATCCAGTACATCCGCAGCGTCCAGCCGGATCCCGTCAATATCGAATTCACTGACCCAGAAGCGGATCACATCACAGATATAGTCCTGCACGGCGCTGTTGCGTTGATTCAGCTTGACCAGCAGATTGTAGCCCCCCCAGTTGTCATAGGAAAATCCGTCGTTATACTCGGTGTTTCCCCAGAAATTTACATTGCAGTACCAGTCTCTGTAAGGGGAATTTTCCCGGTTCTGTTGAATATCCTTAAAGGCGAAAATGTCCCTGCCGGTGTGATTGAATACGCCGTCCAGGATCACCCGGATACCGGCTTCGTGACACTTTGCCACGAAGGCTTTCAGATCCCCATTGTCCCCCAGGCGGCTGTCCAGCTTCCGGTAATCCGTGGTCTCATAGCCGTGTCCCACGGATTCAAAAAGGGGGCCGATATACAGGGCGTTTACGCCGAGCTTCTGCAGATGGCCGATCCAGGGATACAGTCCGGGCAGCCGGTGTACCGGCTCTCCGTAAGGGTTCTCCCGGGGGGCGTCCAGCAGCCCCAGGGGATATATGTGATAAAATACTGCCTCATCATACCATGCCATAGTCTGTTTTCCTCACTTTCTGTTTAGCGTTTCACAGCGTTCCACTGCCAGAAAACGCTTTCCGCAAAAGTATATCATAAAATCATATCCAGGACAAGCCAAACAAAAGAAAATGTTGCATTGGAGGTAAACTCATGTTACACTAAGTGTATTAAGATGGTTAATACACTTGGAGGGAGTGTGATTGCATGATCCTGTTGGACTACAGGGATAAACGCCCTATCTATGAGCAGGTGGTGGAGAAGCTGGAGCGGCTGATCGTCAGCGGCGGGCTGGAACCGGGCAGCCGGATGCCCAGTGTCCGCAGTCTGGCCATGGAGCTGTCCGTGAATCCCAACACGGTGCAGAGGGCTTATAACCAGCTGGAGCAGGAGGGATATCTGTATACGGTAACCGGACGGGGAAGCTTTGTGGCTCCCGAGAAGGAGTGGCGGGATGAGCAGGTCGGCCGGATGCTGGAGGAGTGGACGGCAGTGGCCCGGAAAGCCAGAGAGGCAGGGGTATCCCGGGAACTGTTGGAGGAATGTCTGGCGGCTGTTTATTGCAGCCGGGAGCAGGAAAATGAGGAAAGGGAGAAAGGCGATACTGCAGACAGCATAGGGCATGCAGAGGGAGGGAGCTATGATTGAGGTAACGGATTTGCAGAAAAGCTTTGAGGAGATTAAGGCCATAGATCATATTACAGCAAGGATTGAGGAGGGGCATGTATTCGGACTGGTTGGCACCAACGGCGCAGGGAAATCCACCTTTCTGCGGCTGCTCTGCGGGGTGCTGAGGGCCGATGCCGGGCAGGTGCTGGTGGACGGGGAGCCGGTTTATAACCGGCCTGCGGTAAAGGGGAAGCTCTTTTATATTTCCGATGATATGTTTTTTTTCAAAACCGGAACCCCCAGGGATATGGCAAAGCTGTACGCCACGTATTATCCGGCCTTTGACCGGGAGCGTTTTGCTCGGCTGCTCGGCCGGTTCGGACTGGATATGGGACGCAAGGTCAATACCTTTTCCAAGGGAATGAAGAAGCAGCTGGCGGTGATCTGCGGGATCTGTGCGGGCACAAAGTATCTGCTCTGCGATGAGACCTTTGATGGGCTGGATCCGGTGATGCGGCAGGCGGTAAAAGCCCTGTTTGCCAGGGATCTGGACGATATGAAGCTGAGCCTCCATAAGGTGCAGTGCGTGGTGAAAAACCAGGCCGCTTTGGAACATATGAAAAAGAATCTGGAAGTGGTAACCGTGGACCAGCGGGGAATGCTTTATACCTTTACGGTGCGGGGAACCAGGGAGCAGGTGGTGGAATATATGGAGCTGCTGAATCCGGTATTTTATGAGCTGCTGCCGCTCTCCCTGGAGGAGATCTTTATCAGTGAGACGGAGGTGAACGGATATGACATCAAATCACTTATTTTATAAAAGCATGAAGGAGGATCTGCGGCATAAGGTCTGGATGATTGTTCTTTCCCTGCTGGGCAGCTTCCTGACCATGCCCATCCTCTGGCTGCTGGAATTCGGGGACGGCGGATTCCAGGCTGTGTCTATGCTGGTGGAGGGATCTCTGGACTATACCAGAGTCCTGTCCTTCTATCAGGAGGAGATGATGACAGCGGCGGGGCTGATTGCGTTTTTCGGCGCAGTCATCGTAGGCTTGGAAAGCTTCCGGTTTCTGCAGCAGAAGTCCATGGTGGATACCTATCACAGCCTGCCCATCAGCCGAAGCTGCCTGTTTGGGGTAAAATATGTAAACGGCCTGCTGATCTGGCTGGTACCTTATCTGCTCTGTCTGATGATTACGATAGTGCTTTCCGGTATCCTGCTGGCACGGATGGGCTATGCTTCCCAGATCCCGCTGGTTTTGCAGGAAGCGGCAAAAACCACGGCGGTATTGGCAGTGAGCTTTTTGCTGGTTTATCATCTGATGCTGCTTGCGGTCATGCTGACCGGCAATCTGCTGAATACACTGGTGGTGGCGGTTGTTTTAGGCGGCGGTGTGATCTCGGCCTATGGCCTGGGGATCGGATTTATGAGCTTTTACTTTCACAGCTTTTATACCGAGTGGGAGGGCTTGCCTGCGGCGATGTACGGATCCCCGGGAATAGCCGCTGTCTGCCTGGAGACGGCCCGTGCAAACGAAGGTTTTCTGACGCCGGTGAATAATTACCCGCTGATGGTGCTGATCTGTCTGGCGGTTGCATGGATACTGGGGATACTGGCATGGAGAGCCTACGCCGGGCGGGCTTCGGAACTGGCAGGCCGGGGGACGGATCAGCGCTGGCTGACGGGTTTTCTGCGTTTCTTTGTCAGTACCCTGGGAGGAATGGCAGGCTGGGTGTTCATGGATATACTGCGCTATGGTGATGCGGGCAGCAATGTACTGTCCGTTCTCTGGTGTATCTTCGGAGCTGTTTTGGCATCTGTGCTTTGCTATGGGGTAATGGATGTGATCTTTAACCTGGACTTTAAGTCTTTTTTCCGGCATAAATGGAGTATGGTGTTCTCCGTGGCGGCTTCGCTGCTGATCTGTTTTGGATTTATATGGGATCTGGCCGGATACGACAGGTATCTGCCTGAACGGGAGCAGATCCGGGAGCTGGTGATTTACAGCAACGGTTATTCCAATAACAACGGGGCCGCCGTGCTGGCGGAGCAGACACCGTCCACGGATGCGGAGCAGATATATGCGTTTCTGGAAAGAGGGATTGAGAATCTGTATGGCAGAGGGCACAAGCCGGAAGACGCCGTTATAGCGGAAATGTACGGGGACGAGTGCAATACAGAGACCTTTTATGTCCGGGTGACGCTGAAAAACGGCAGAAGCTATTATCGGGAATATCCGTACTATGTATGGGATCAGGAGGTGGTGCTGCCCCTGCTGTGCGGAGAAGCATATGCGCAAAGTAATTATGAGATTACGGAGGAACTGTTGGAGCGCTGCTATCTGATGAATCTCTACAGCAGTGACAGCAAAGAATGGCAGGAAGCGGTGGAGGATGTGCAGGTTGTTCGGGAGATTGCAGAGGGGTATAATCGGGATCTGCGGGAGCATCCCCAGGCGGTTATTCTCGGAGAGGGCAGGAGGCTGGGAAAGATCAGTTTACAGCTGAAAGGAAAGGGAGCCGCCTCCAGGCTGGAATTGATCCTGACGGATCAGATGCCTTATACGTTGGAGGCGATAGAGGACAATGGGATGAGCTGGCTCTGTACACTGCCTTTCTGTGCAGAGGAAACAGAGAGCATCACGCTGGAGATTGACGGCAGCGACTATCAGTACGACAGGATAGCGGAGGGCATGGATCCTGCGGAATGTATCATACGCAGCCATTTTGGCGTGTATCCGGCCGCCGCCTCGGTACAGGAGGAAATACGGGAGGAAGCCACGGCATGGACGACAATCCGGGCGGAGGAAGCGGAGGATTACCGGATCACCATTACGGACCGGGAGGAGATTGAAGAATTACTGCCGTTGTTGTTTCCCTATATCAGAATGTACCGCAATGGGATTTACACAAAGGGGAATGTGAAAGATATCACGATTACAGACAGCTATGGTCTGGAATGGGAGGCCTGCATCCCGGAGGGAACATTGCCGGAGAAATATATCCGGAGATTTTTGGAGGAAAACAGATAGAACGGAAAAGACAGGAGACGTGCAGCAGGGGACTGGTCATACAGTCCCCTGCTTTGGTTGACGCAGTCTGAAAAAAATGTTATATTAACTTAAAATGCAGCTAATTGGAGGAATTTATTATGCAAACTCGTTTGGAAAGCTATCCATGGGTAAGACGAGTGCTGATCACGGTCCTTTCCTATATGTGCGTACTCTCCTTTGCCAGAGTTATTTCATTAAACGGGGATGGAGCTGTCTATTTTGGCGGCGTGTATTTCGGCTATAATCTGTCTGCCATACTGCTTTTTGCCGCTACGGCCTGGCTGCTGCACCGTTTTTTACGGCTGAGAGACCGGCGTTTAAGAGTGGTATCTTCCATAGGGGGGATTCTGCTGGGGATGGCCATTGTCTATGGCGGATATGCACATTATGTCAACGATATATTTCTTTCCGTTTCCGAGGGGATACTGCAGCTTTTTCTGGTCATGGGGATCAGTGCCTGTACGACCCCGGTCTGTGCAGAGCTTTTCCAGCTTCCTGCCCGCATGCAGAACTGGCAGGCTGACAGGGCGCAGACACAGCCTGACGGCCGTTTTTATACATTCATGAACCGCCATCACGGGTGTTATTTCCTGTTGATGTGGGGGATTCTCCTGCTCGCATATATGCCGCTGTTTCTCAGTCAATGGCCGGGAAATTTTGTATTTGACGCCAAGTACCAGCTGCGCAATGTCATAAACGACAGCTATTCTACTCACCATCCCCTGCTGCATACGCTGCTGATGGGCAAGGCTTATCTGCTGGGGGAAAGGCTGGGCAATGTATCTGCAGGCTACCAGCTTTATACCCTGCTCCAGATGCTGGTACTCACCAGCGCTTTTGCCTATCTGATGCTCTATCTGTACAAAAAGGGAGTCCTCCGCTGCATCCGCATCGGCGTGCTTCTCTGGTTTGCGCTGTTTCCCATGCATCCCGCCTTTGCCATTCCTTCTACCAAGGACGTGCTGTGCGCCGCTTTTTTCCTGTATTATGCGATTTTCCTGTTCAGGCTCTTGTTGGATCAGGAGAAATTTGCATGGTACAGCTATGGCGGCATGATCCTGGCAGGGGTGCTTCTTTCCCTGTTTCGCAACAATGCCGCATACGCCATAGGTGTCTCGGGAATCCTGGTGCTGCTGTATATCAGGCCCCTGGTCTCCAAGGCGTATTTTCTCATGGTTCTTGTGGCAATCCTGCTGCTTAATTCCCTCTGTAACCGGGGGCTGATTGCTTACACCGATGCCTATAGTCCCGATACCTACCGGGAAATGATGAGCGTTCCGCTCCAGTGTCTGGCAAGGGTGGCCTGCTATCGGGGCAGCGAGCTGGATCCCGCCCTGTATGAAGAGATCTGCGCCTATATTCAGGAGGAAGATATTCCGAACTACAATCCTTATGTGGCTGACTCGGTAAAAAATAATGCCAATGAGCTTCTGCTGCATTACAATATGCAGAACTTTTTCAAGCTATGGATCAAGGTGGGGCTGCAATTCCCGGACGAATATCTGGAGAGCCTCATTACCAACACCATGGGCTATTGGTATCCTCTGAACCAGGGGGTATATGTCTCTGCGGACATTGCCATTTATCATACGCTGATAGAAACGGAGAACGAGATTATCAAACATGATTATTTCCCCCTTGTAACGGACTTTTATAATTGGCTCTTCTACCGGATTAATTATCGCAGCACCCCTATCCTGGGCTATCTGTTCCGCAACGCCCCTTATGTATGGCTTCTGGTGCTGACCCTGCTGTGGAGCATCTATAAAAAGCGCTATCGCCTGCTGATGTGGGGAATGCTGCCATTACTGTATCTGGGTACCTGTTTTTTAGGGCCCATGGCCGCTCTGCGCTATATTTATTGTCTGATTGTGTGTATGCCGCTGCTGCTCTACGGCCTGATAAAACCCGGGGCAGCGGGGGAACCGGGCTGACAGCTGCGGCTATGGAAAATAGGTTATACTTTGACTGGCTTATCGCAATACAGTCAAGGGGAATGGCATGGATAACAGGATGAAAGAGATCAGTGAACAAAAGTATTCCCGAAACATGGCGCTGAGCCTGCTGGCAGGCATGGTGCTGGGTGCCGCTATGGTACTGGCAGTTCTGTGGGCAGTTGGGATTTTTCCGAAGGAAAAACAGGAAAACGGACCGGGGGATGCAGTAGAAGCAGCTGCCGTGGCTGCGGCGGAAGAGAGCAGTGAGGCAGAACCGGCCCCCGGCAGTGAGAGCCCCCGGGAGCAGCCGGAGGCGGAGGAGAAGCCCGAGCCAACGGAAACGCCTGCACCGACACAGTCCCCGAAGCCGGATGCAGGGCAGAAAGAGCCGGAAACGTCCGGAAAAGAAGACGGAATCGGCCTGGAGCTGCAGCAGAGCGGCAGCTGGCAAAGTGAGGACGGCTATTACTATCAGTATGTGGCCGCCATCGAGAATCTCACAGAAGAGAGGATCACGGACTGGGAGATCCGAATACCGGATTTTGACGGCTGTGAGGTGGATTCCTACTGGTGCTGCGAGGTGGAGACGCAGGACGGTCAGCTGGTAATCACTCCCGCCGACTTTAATCAGGAGATCTGGGAGGGCAGCAGAGCAGAGGGGATCGGCATCACAATCTTCAGTGAAAACGAGTGGGAGCTGACGGACGCTGCGGTGGAAGCGGAGACGGAGAGCGGCCGCCTGAGCGGAAAGCCGGGAGACGAGCCTGAGGGGAATCATACACCGGCAGACAATCCTGCTGCAGGACATGCTCTGCAGCAGGATACTCCGGTGGGAGAGCACGGCAGGCTGCGGGTGGAGAACGGCAGACTGGTGGATCAGGACGGAGAGCCTTATCAGATGCACGGCGTCAGCACCCATGGCCTGGCCTGGTTCCCGGAATATGTGACGGAGGAGACGTTCCGCACTTTCCGAGACGACTGGGATGCGGACGTAATACGTCTGGCCATGTATAGCGACGAATATGGTGGATATAGTAATGGAGGAGATCAGCAGGAACTGAAAGCACTCATTGATCAGGGCGTGGAATATGCTTCCGATCAGGGCATGTATGTGATCATAGACTGGCATGTGCTGGGGGAGGGAGATCCGAATATCCACAAGGAGGACGCCATAGCCTTTTTTGCCGAGGTATCGGAGAAATATGCGGACTATGAGAATGTGATCTATGAGATCTGCAATGAACCCAACGGCAATGTCTCCTGGAGTGAGGTAAAGCAGTATGCGGAGGAGGTGATCCCGGTGATCCGGGAGAATGCTCCCTATGCTATTATCCTGGTGGGAACGCCCCAGTGGAGCCAGCGGATCGGGGATGCGGCGGAGGATCCCCTGGAGGGCTATGACAATATCATGTATACCCTGCATTTCTATGCCGCCACCCACAAGGAGGAGCTGCGCAGGAGCCTGGAGGAGGCACTCCTGGACGGCCTGCCGGTGTTTGTCAGCGAGTGCAGCATCTGTGACGCATCGGGAAACGGCAGTATTGATGAGGAATCCGCCGAGGCCTGGGTGGAACTGTTGGATGAGTATGCTGTGAGCTATGTGGCATGGGCAGTCAGCAACAAAAATGAGGCGGCGGCTCTGATTGACAGTTCCTGTAAAAAGCTCAGTGACTGGAACGACAGTGAGTTGTCGGAAACCGGCAGATGGTTTAAGGAGAATTTTGAAAAATAGTTTTTAAAACCACATGAAAAAGTGTCCAAACCATGAAATGTTACATACCTATTGCAAAAATCAGATATTCATGTTAGACTATCTAATAATGGTACTGCAGGGACGCTGCGGTATGTAAGAAAATATGCAGATGCGAGGAAAGGTTTGGCGTTCTATGAGTAAATTGTTTCATGTGATAACAGATGGTTCCTGCGACCTGCCTCCCGAGTGGGCAGAGCAGATGAGGTATTCGGTAGTCCCTTTTTATGTGTCCTTTGATGACGAGCATTATCAGAAAGAGATCGAGGAGATCGGGATCCGGGAGTTTTACCAGCAGATGATGGATCGGAAAGGGGTATATCCCAAGTCTTCCATGCCCTCCACACAGGATTATGTGGATGCCTTTACCCCCTGGGTGGATCAGAATATGCCGGTGATCTGTATCTGTATCACCACCAAATTCAGCGGCTCCCTGCAGTCTGCTGTAAATGCGGCGCAGATGATCCGGGAGGAGAAGCCCCAGGCCAGGATCCAGGTCATTGACTCCACCGTCAATACGGTGCTTCAGGGACTGCTGGTGCTGGAGGTTATGAAGTATCAGCAGAGCGGTAAAAGCTACGAGGAGACCATTCAGCGGATCGAGGAGATCAAGAGTACCGGACGGATCTTTTTTACCGTCGGAGATATGGAATATTTAAAGCACGGCGGGCGTATCGGCAAGGTCAGCGCTGTGGCAGGCAGTGTGCTGGGCATCAAGCCGGTGATTACCTTAAAGCAGGGCGAGATCTTCCCCAGCGGCATCGGCCGCAGCAGGCGCAAGAACCTGGATAAAACCATCAGCCTGCTGGTGGACTATCTGAAAGAGACCGGTGAAGACGTCAGCTGCTACAGTATTGCGGTGGGCTTCGGCTATGATTATGAGGAAGCTGCAGAGTACCGGGCCAGAGTGCTGGAGGCCCTGGGCGGCAGAGTAAAAGAGGAGGAGCTGCCGATCCTGCAGATCGGCGCCACCATTTCCGTTCACACCGGCCCTTATCCTTTGGGGCTTGGCATTATTCGGAAATCGTTGTAAAATATAGGTAAGACATGACGACCTGACCGGCCCGGTGCCTGTCAGGTCTTTTATTCTCATTTGCACGGTAATGCAGATACGGCTTGTGTCTGGCCGGTAATCAGAAGTTGAGGGACAAAAAGAGATGCAGATGTTTCATTATCCGAAAGAAGATGTCAGAAAAGCGATGAATATGGCCTGGCCGGCGGTGCTGGAGTCATTTTTTACGGCCTTTGCCGGCCTGGTGGACTCCCTGATGGTCAGTTCCCTGGGGGCTTCGGCGGTGGCGGCGGTGGGGCTGACCACTCAGCCGAAGATGGTGGGACTGGCGCTGTTTTTTGCCGCCAATGTATCCATATCCGCCCTGGTGGCCCGCCGGAAAGGGGAAGGGAATAAAGAGGGAGCCAATCGGATCTTTGCCACCTTTCTGCTCTTTATTCTGGCGGCGGCAGTGGTGATCAGTATTCTGACGGTAGCGCTGTCGGATCCCATCATCCGGCTGTGCGGCTCGGAGGAAGATACCCATGCTTCGGCGGTGCTGTACTACCGGATTATTATGGGCGGCATGCTCTTTAACTGCCTGCAGATGGGGGTCAATGCGGCTCAGCGGGGAGCGGGCAACACCCGGATCACCATGCGCACCAATCTGGTGTCCAACGGCATCAATATCATTCTCAACTATCTTCTGATTCAGGGACACTTCGGCTTCCCGGCACTGGGAATCAGAGGGGCGGCCATAGCCACCGTGGCAGGCACGGTGGTGGCCAGCCTGATGAGCCTGTGGTCGGTGCGAAAAGAAGATAATTTTGTCAGCCTGACCTATATTCTGCGGCGGCGGATCCGTCCCGGCATGGAGGCCATGAAGCAGATCATCCATGTGGGCTACAGTGTATTTGCAGAACAGCTGCTGATGCGGATCGGTTTCATGATGACCTCTGTCATGGCGGCCAATCAGGGGACTTATGCCATGGCGGCCCATCAGGTGGGAATGAATGTGATGAGCCTGTCCTTCTCCTTCGGAGACGGCCTGCAGGCCACGGCCGTGGCGCTGATCGGCTACAGCCTGGGGGCCGGACAGCCGGATAAGGCCAGGGAGTACGGGGCGATCTGCCGGATGCTGGGAGGCATCATTTCCGTGGTGCTGGCAGTGGTCTACTTCTTCGGAGGGGGCTGGCTCTACAGCCTGTTCTTTGAGGAGGCGGAGATCATTGCCATCGGCATACAGATCATGCGGATCATTATCATTATTGTCATGCTGCAGATTGCCCAGGTGATCTATATGGGATGTCTGCGGGGAGCCGGGGATACCCTCTACACGGCCATTGCCTCTACCATCAGCGTCACTGTGATCCGCACGGCGGGCTCTTATTTTTTCGGTTATGTGTTAAACTGGGGCATTGCCGGGATCTGGATGGGTGTGGTGGCGGATCAGCTGGCCCGCTTCCTGTTTGCCTCCATCCGGTTTAAACAGGGCAAGTGGACCCGAATCAGGATCTAGGGGAGTTAGTGTATAATTATTGTTGGCGGAACCAGGAATTATTCCAGAAATAAAAAGGAAGTAGAGAAATTCCCTACTTCCCAATCACACAGTTTTTCTTTATGATGTTAGTTGCGAGAAAAACACGTAAAGGAGACTGTGTGA
>JAGANP010000370.1 GCA_017624175.1 Lachnospiraceae bacterium
GGCCGTGGCCTCCGGCGCCGGACTTCCCGTGGGCTGCGCAATTACCTCTTCATACTCGTCAATATCCTCGTATTCGGCCATTTCTGCTTTTTTCTCTGCAAAATACAGGGCAAAGCGCTCCCCCTCCGTACCCGGTTCATATGTGATCTCCAACCGGTAGCAGCCGTCAAAAGCGGTATCATGCACCGTATATACAGTGTAAGGAATCTCAACCTCCGTCAAAGATACACAATCCCCGAAAGCCATAATGCCGATCCGGCTGATATTGTCCGGAAAAGATATGGTCTTCAGGCTCGGGCAGTTGGTAAAGGCAAAATCCCCCACCTCGCTCAGCCCGGTCCCCAGATTGACCCGTTCCAGATTGTCGCAGCCCCAGAACGCATAGGGCTCTATGGTTTTTACACTGGAGGGAATGGTCACCTGGGTTACGGTGGTATTGTTTTCAAAAGCACTCCCACCGATCACTTCCACGGTAGACGGAACAGACACGTTGCTTGCCGTGCCTGTATAACTGATCAGCGTAGTTCCTTCTATTTTAAAATCGGAAGCGGATGACGCTGCATCCGCCTCCGATACCGGAATCTGCATAATCAGAATCGCCGTTATGATGAGCATAATCCCTATCACATTCCATCTGATTTTCATAACTATTCCTTTTTATTTGATGCCTTTCAGACATTCGTTATCTTGCGGCCTTTGCCTTGACCGGCACATTTCTCTTATCCTTTTTCATAAACAGCACAACAGAAATACATGCCAGGCCGATGGACAGGAACCATTTGGGATGAATTCCGTCGCCGGTCTTGGGGGTGCTGTCCTGAATCACACCTGCTGACAGATTCGAGGTGTCCACATAGATCACATAAGGTGAAAAATGTGTGGCCGTAAACGTAATACAGGGAACCCCGGATAGGGTGGTAAACTTCGGTGAAAGCTTATCCAGCCGGTTGTTCACTACACCCGCCACCTTGTTGTTGCCGGCATAGTCAATCAGGGAGTCCGGAATCGGCAGTGTAATATCTATTGACAATCCGGTGGTATCCGTAATCTTCTTCTCTCCCGTAGAATCATACAGACTGATATCCATAGGGAAATACTTGATATTCGTCAGATCCGAGTATTCGTTCATCAGGGCATTCAGCGCTGCTTCCGTTGCCGCAGCATCCTCGGTGATCTTCACCACAAAATTATCGGAAGAGCCGTTTACCGTCACAGAAACCACGCCCGTATTGGACAGGCCGTTCTTGTTGATCACCACTGTGGTGCCGTTGCTGCTGCCCGGTGCCGGAGTTACCCTCGTCGTACCGGTACCGCCGTTGGTATTGCTGCCCGTACCGGTGCTGCCGTTATTATTGCTGCCCGTACCTGTACCGGCTTTATAATTCGCCGTCATCGTCACATTGGACGCCGGCATGGTTAATACCGTCCCCATAGTATCCTTGCTGACCACAACCGCCGTACTGGGATCCACAGTCCAGTTGCTGAATACCATACCATTCTCCGGATTATCCGCTATTACGATCACCTGTGCCCCTGCCACATAACTGCCGGAGCCGCTGCCGTTTCTGACGGTCAGCGTATAGAAAGTACTGGGCGTCGGTGTCGGTGTGGGTGATGCATTGGGATTCGGCGTCGGTGTAGGCGTTGCATTGGGATTCGGCGTCGGTGTCGGTGTGGGCGTTGCATTGGGATTCGGCGTCGGTGTGGGTGTCGCACTTCCGATCCTTTCATACTGCGCATAGGTATCCAGATTACTGGTTACATTGGTGATGGCCGGTCTCCAGCCGGTAAAAATATATCCCTCACGCTCCGGATCCTTGGGCTCGTAAGCGTCCTCACCGGGATTCACCCTCTGCGTATACAGCACGTTATCGTCATAGTCAATAAACCGAACGACAAACTTCTGGTCGTCTGAATCTATAGGCTCATACTGTGCATATACGGTCATATCCTCGGTAACTTTCTTATAGTCCGGTCTCCAACCGGTAAAGATATATCCCTCACGCTCCGGAGCAGCCGGGGGCTCCGCATCCTCACCGGCGGCTACCCGATCTACTTTCAGTACCGTATCGTCATAGTCCACGAAAGTCACATCAAATTTATACTCATCCGAATCGATCCTCTCATACTGCGCATATACGGTCATATCCGTTGTCACATTCGTAAATGCCGGTCTCCAGCCAGTGAAACGGTACCCCTCTCTCTCCGGATCCGCAGGCGGAACGGCATCCGCTCCGGGAGCCACACGATCCGTCTTCAGTACGGTGTCATCATAGTCCAGGAAAGTCACAGTCAGCTTAGATTCCTCAGGATCATTGGTCTGATACTGGGCCACAATGTCCAGATCTCTGCTCACCGCCAGATAGCTGGGCAGCCATCCGGTGAACGTCTCGCCCTCGATCTCCGGTGCCTCGGGCGGCACTGCGTCCTCCCCGCCGTTGACAATCTGCTTATCCAGCAGCGTACCGTCTTTTCCCCAGAAGTAAACGGTAAAGCTCAGCTCCAGGGGCTTGCTGGTGGTATTGATATTGTCGTAGTTGCCGGCATAAATATTGGCATTACTGGTATCTTCACAGTAGAACGTAATACTGTGATATCTCTCCCAGTCCGTACCTGCAGCACCCGGGACGGGATTTCCGTCTGCATCCTTTTCTCCCTCCGCCGGGCTGTTCCTGTTAGTATTAAAGGCGTCAGGGTCAATATAAGAAACGCTGATGGGAATTTCCACATACCGCACGGCACTGTTCTTAAACGCATAGCTCTGAATCTGCTGGCAGGTGCTGGGCAGATATACGGAGTACAGCGTACTCATAGAGGAAGTGTCGGCGCCGAAAGCTCCCTCCGGCACTGCGGTAATGCTGGTATCCTTCAGATCCACAGAGCCCACGCCGGAGCAGTCATAAAAGGCTTCCTTGGCAATGGAAGTAATACCGCTGAGTTCCTCTGCCGTGACAGTGCTGGAGCCGCTGGTATTGCCTCTGGCCTCCAGACATTCCACGATCGAATCCTTTACGCCATTACTTAACCCATAGATGATGGAATCTTCACAGATAAAATTGCCGCCTCCCTGGAAGCTCACATAGGATACATTGGGACAGCCTGCAAAGGGCCTTACCCCCATGGAAGTCACATTGGCAGAGATTTCCACGGTCTCCAGGTTCTCACAATCCTCAAAAGCATAGTCCCCGATGGTATTGGTGTCTCCGAATATGTACAGGCTCGTCAGATTGCTGCAGCCCTTAAAGGTTCTGGGCAGGATCTCTGCAATACCGTTGGTAGTAATGGACTTGCTGACATCCGCATCGTTATCCTCTTTTTCCTCAAACAGCCCCTCTTTTACGGATTCAATGCCCTGGGGCAGCACAATATTCACCGCCGAGTTAATAATCTGACGCTCATAATCCGTAAATGTGGCGTTGGGAGAATTCAGATACTTATCTGCCGCCTCCTTTGCAGCAGCGGTATAATCAGCCGTCATATACGGATAGGAATCCATGGTATAGGTACTGAGTTCGTTAAAGGTCGGATAATTGATCAGTTCATTCTTATCCGTCTCCTCATTATACTGCACCGTCAGGTTGGTGGGCCATCCGCTGTAATAGGTGATATACGTACGGTTCTGGCTGCCTACATTGATGTAATTCTCCGCATCCATCGCATAGGTAAACGGTACACAGCTATAGGAAATGGGCCCGGTAAAGGTAAGCACCGGATCCGTGGGCAGCTGGCTGGGATTAGCGGCATCAGGGCTGTAGGGACAGCCTACCTGATGCACTGTCGCATCCTGTGTCTTAAAGGCATTGCTGCCGATATAGGTCAGATTCACCGGTTCCTCAAATATTACATCCCGCAGCTGGTGACAGCCCTGGAAAGCAGCATCCTCAATATAGGTTACCGATGACGGGATCTTGATCCGCTCTAGGAAACAGTTATGCTGGAAGCTGGAGGCATTGATCCTGGTAATCTGGTAAGGGCCTATGGTAGAAGGCATATCAATATCCGTCATTCCCTGCTCAATCTGGCAGTAGATCAGCTCATTGCTGGAATTTACCCGGTAGATCGCCCGCTTGCCGGTAGCATCCTTTTTCACGATCTCATAGACATCGCTGCCCAGATACTTGAATGCAATGCTGTTGTCATTGGCAGTGCGGTGCAGGGTTCCCTCCCTGGCTATATTATTGGAATCCGCCGTGTTTACCCCCTCAAAATAGAAAGTAGAGGGCACTTCCGCCGTAAAATCCGCAAAGGAATAAACCGCTTGATCCTCATAGAAATCCGCACCCTCATTCATCAAGGTGATGGACTTCAGCGATCTGCAGCCCTCCACCATGCTGATATTCAGCTTGGCATTGGAGGTATGCGCATACTGGCCGTTGCCGGTCACATTGCCGGGAATGATCAGTTCTGTCAGATTGCGGCAGTTCTTAAAAGCATGGTCGCCGATGGTATTCAGCGCTGTCACTCTGTCCGGACTGTACAGTTCTATGGACGTCAGCGCATAACAGTTCTCAAAGGCACCGTCGCCGATAGCCTGCACAGGAGTGGGCATCACAAAGGACTCCAGCGCCTGGCAGTTATAAAAGGCATGATCGCCGATCTTCTCCAACCTACAATCCGTATCAATGGAAATCGTCTTAAAGTTCAGGCAGCTGTCAAAGGCATGATTGCCGATGGTGTTCAGGCCATTGCCCAGCGTAATACTCTGCAGACCGGTGCAGTAATAGAATGCATAGTCGCCGATACCTTTCAAGTTGGATCCCACCGTCAGATCTCTGATGGAACCGTTATTCGCAAATACACCTCTGGCGCTTCCTGCTTCCACCGCTGCGGAAGTGATCCACGCCCCCGCCTTACCGTCCGATGTCAGAGACTGGTTGCCGATATATTCCACGGCAACATCAATAATCCACTGGTCATTGGTATTGGTGGTCAATTTGAAATCCGACGCCTCGCTGGCTTCTTCATTGCTTTCGTCTATTCTGGTATAAAACTGGCTCAGATCAGCTCTGAGACTTCCCCACTCATCCCTGGTGGTGCTGAAGCAGGGCAGGAACTGGGTGTCCACGATGGGCTTGGTCAGATCATCCACTTCCCTGGTCCTCGTCACCGCATCTTCATAGACATAGACAAGATTTCCCTGCAGATCGGTAACGGTCTTAGGGGTTCCGTCATCATTGCGCACAAATTTCCGGGAGCCGTGAATGGATTCATTATATTCGTCAACAGCCACTTCCGTGCCATCCTCCAGGGGATAGGCCTCATACTGCTCTGTCTTCTGTTCATACAGTAGATTCCCCGCACTGTCCTGGCGCTGGGTATCCTTTCTGTAGAACAGGAAGTTGCCGTTCTTTCCCACAGCCACATAACCATTGTTGGAACCCCAGTTATCCGATATCTTGCCATAGATGTCCACCGTATTGGGGATCGTCAATGCGCCGCCTGTCAATGTGATACCGGCATCACTGTAGCCCAGAATTACCGCCACCTTATTGCCCTGGGTCTGGTTCTTATCCGGATATACATAGGCAAACTGATAGGTACCGGTCTGATCTGCATAATAATAGATGGTCTCATTTTCGTCTATAAACGGGATCCCGCTGTCATCCTCGCTCAGCGTCACCTCCAGCTGCCCGGAGGAGCCTGTGGATGCCTGCAGGCTGTCCACGGGGATCGCCGCCACCGTTATTGCAGACACCAGAAACAAAGCTCCCAGTGTCTTCCTGATTCTCCTCTTTAATCTTCTGCTTTTCTTCACTTTTGCCATCTCAACAACCATTTCCTTTCCAATGACTGTCCATTAATTCTCTGTCTTCTTCGCTACCACCACAAACCGGCCGTCATCCACATAATAATCACAGGTGGACAGCGTCAGCAGACGATCCCCATAGCTGGCCGTCACCCCTGTATCGTACAGGGACATGGCCGCCATCTCCTGCATATTGGATTCAAATTCCTGTTCGCTTACGGCATCTATGAACTGATAATACTTGAAAACCACATCTTCCTCATTATAGATCCTGGATCGGAACACGTACATAATCTCGTAGGTGCCTTTCTCATAGATCGTATCAAACTGGATTACCGGATGCTCCTTGTAATATGCTTCTGAACTGTATTGATCCAGTGTACCGAACATATTGCCGTTCTTCATGTGGTGCCCGTAAATAATCAGGTTGGTGCTGGGGGCCAGCACATCACAGTCCTTATCCAGAAAGAGCGCCCCGTTTTTATCCGACTGCTGATTGATATTATGGGTCAGATAGTACTCATTGTTCGTAGTCTGCATGACAGGGTAATCTATTTTTGTATCGTCAATTTTCAGCCATCCGATTAGCCTTTTATTGATATTATACAAATTTTTATATTCCTCCAGGACTTCCGGCACCACCTGTTCGCCATCCTCTGTATAATGGATCACCGGTGCACTGTCCTCCGCCGTCAGCGACATGGCCTGTGCCTCTTCCCGCATGGCTGCCAGGCGTTCAAACTCCCGCTGGGTCCTGGCGGTCTGATAGGCATAGACAAAAAAATAACCCAAGCATCCCACGGCAACGATACTGCACAGCAAAGCCAGGCGTCTGCGCAGCTTCTCCCGGCGTTTCAGCTCTGCCTGAACATAGGCCTCCATCCGGGCATCTTTCTGCCCCGGACTTTCTCCGGCCGTCCTGCCCGCCGGATGCTTTGCCGGAGCCTTTCCCTGTTTCTTTGCCGCCTTTCGGGGTGCCTTGGTCCTGGCGGCCCTGCCCTTTGCGGACTTCCCGGACAGCTGCTTCAGAGCGTCTTCCGCCTCCTCTATGAAATCCTGCCCCAGCATGGTGTGAAACTGAACTTTATTCTGTTTTAACTGCTTAACCAGCTGTTCCAGCTGACTGCGGTTTCCAAAATCCACTTTTTCCCGCAGCTGATCTATAATCTGCTTGTCCCGGAGAGCCTTACGGTAGTCCGTATCCGTTCGGAACTGTCTTCCCTCCACAACATATACCTTCTGTGCCATAACTTTCGCCTGCCCGCTCCTGTTATCATCGGGGAACTATGTATCCATACTTTTTTCATCTTATCTCTATTTTACTATATCCCCAGATTTATGCAAGCATTTTCTCAAGATCTTGTAAAAGTTTTGTGTCAGAACCTCAAGATATACGAAAGGTCACGTGACATTCTCGCCCCGTGACCTTTTTACACTTTTCATTACTCCGTGGCCTTTTCCACACGGCTGATTGCCGTTTTCTCCATCGGGATACGGCAATTCTTATTGTTGCCGAACTCTACGATCACCGTGTCATCCGCAATGTCGATCACCACACCATAGAAGCCTGCCGTAGTCAGCACACTGTCGCCGATCTCCAGAGCAGCCAGCATTGCCTGCACCTTTTTCTGCTCTTTCTTCTGCGGTCTGAACAGGAAGAACCAGATCGCCAGGAAAAACAGGCCGTAAATAACCACCATTGACAGAAGTCCCATGCCGCCGCTTGCAGCAGTAGCAGTCTCCGTACTTTCAGTTAATAAAATACCCATACCATATTCCTCCTAGATTTTGCCGGGCGCCGCAGTCCATCTGCCGGAAAGCCCGTACATGCATTAACCATCATACACAATAATCCGCCCCAGGACAAGTGTTTTTAGAAAATTTTAGAAACTTTTTACGATCTCTTACTCCTCCGGAGTGGCCATTCTCTCCAGCTTATCTTTTTTGTAAGCGGCAAAACGCCCCTGATCCAGGGCGTCCCGGATCTCCGTCATCATTGTATTATAGAAATACAGATTATGCAGCACACACAGCCGCATACCCAGCATCTCCTTGGCCTTCAGCAGATGCCGGATATAAGCCCTGCTGTACCGCCTGCAGGCCGGGCAGCCGCAGCCCTCTTCAATGGGCCGCTCGTCCAGCTCGTATTTGGCATTAAAGAGATTGATCTTTCCGTGATTGGTGTAGAGGTGGCCGTGCCTGCCGTTTCTGCTGGGATAGACACAGTCAAAAAAGTCCACGCCCCGCTCCACGCCCTCCAGGATATTGGCCGGTGTCCCCACGCCCATCAGATAGGTGGGCTTGTCCGCCGGCAGATAGGGCACCACCTCATCCAGGATGTGATACATCTCCTCATGGCTTTCCCCCACCGCAAGGCCGCCCACGGCGTAGCCGTCCAGCTCCAGTTCCCGGATCCGCTTGGCGTGCTCAATCCGGATATCCTCATAGACTGCCCCCTGATTGATACCAAAGAGCAGCTGATTTTTATTAATGGTATCCTCCAGGCTGTTCAGCCGCTGCATCTCTCTCTTGCAGCGTTCCAGCCATCTGGTGGTACGTTCCACGGAAGCCTGCACATAGGCCCGATCCGCTTTGCTGGGAGCACATTCGTCAAAGGCCATGGCAATGGTGGAGGCCAGGTTGGACTGAATCTGCATACTTTCCTCCGGCCCCATGAAGTTCCTGCGGCCGTCAATATGGGAGTTAAAATAGACTCCCTCCTCCTTGATCTTGCGCAGCCCCGCCAGAGAAAACACCTGAAATCCGCCGGAATCCGTCAGGATGGGCTTATTCCAGGACATGAACTTATGCAGTCCCCCCAACTGCCTGACGATCCGATCCCCCGGACGGACATGCAGATGATAGGTATTGGACAGCTCCACCTGAGTACCGATCCCCTCCAGATCCTCCGTGGATACTGCTCCTTTGATAGCCGCCACCGTGCCCACATTCATAAATACCGGGGTCTGAATCACCCCGTGCACCGTCGTCAGCTGTCCCCTCTTGGCTCTGCCCTCTGTCTTTAAAATCTGATACATCTATTCCAATTCCTCCACAAACTCTTCTAATGTAATTTCCCGGTCCATAATGATTGTCGCAGCTTCCACCCCCACATACCGGAAATGCCAGGGCTCATATTCCACACTGGTAATATACTCTTTTCCCTTGGGATAGCGCACGATAAAACCAAACTCTGCACAATGCTCCTCCAGCCAGATCCCGGCCCGGGTCTCCCCAAAGCCCTCCGACAGGCTCTCATAGGTATCGCATACAATATCCAGCGCCAGTCCGATCTGATGCTCACTGGAATCCGGCACCATGACGATCTGGCTGGACAGCTTATAGGCATCCATATAGGAAAGTCCCCGCCCCATATACAGTTTGATCTTTTTTTCAAACAGCATTTCCTGTCGGGCATCGCTGCGGTAGGGGGACTTGATCAGCAGGGTGATCCCCTCCTCCTTGGCCGCCTGCATCATGGCCAGCAGATCATCAATAATCCTCTCGTCACACTGCTTGCTCCCCTTGATGGTGGCCAGGGTAAAGCTGTAGTCCTCCGGTATGGGATGCTGCTTATTTACCAGAATCAGCCGCCAGTCCTCCTTGGAAAAGTCCGCCGTCCCGGTATCCGCCTGCTCAGGAGGTTCCGCTGCAGACGCTTCGCTCTCCCCCTGCTCCATGCGGTAGTTCAGGATATCTTCCAGATCAAACTGCTCTTCCTCCGTCCCCTCCTGCAGCCTGCTCACCTCGAAACCATCCAGCAGCAGTTCCTCCTCCAGATTTTCCAGCTCCTCCATACTGATTTCTGCTTCCTGCACCAGGGATACCGACTCGTCCCCGATCAGAGCATGCAGCTGCCCGTCAGTCATCCTCTCTTCATTATCTGCAAAAATCGGAAAAGAAAAACTGGCGTAGGCCGCAAACAGCACCAGGGACATCATCACCATGGCCAGGCGTTTTCTGTTATCCCGGAGATAATGAACCCCGTGAAAAAACGCAATACAGAAAAAAATGCCCATGACAGCCAAGCCTCTGCGCACCGGTCCCTTTTTGCCCCATCTGAGCAGCCGATATCTGATTCGTTCTTCCACAGTTGTTTTCATCGGGGATCCTCTACTTTCTTTGTATCATATTAACACAGATATTTCCTGTCTGCACCCTTTTTTTCATGAAAAGTTGCTATTTTTCCTTTTATTGTTTATAATGAATAGAAATTACAGGAAATATAAAAGGAGTTTTCAATATGGCTGGATCAACTTTAGGCAATTTATTCAGAATCTCCACCTGGGGAGAATCCCACGGCCCGGCGCTGGGCGTGGTCATTGACGGCTGTCCCGCAGGACTGGCTTTAAGCGAGGAGGATATCCAGAGCTATCTGGACCGGCGCAGGCCCGGTCAGAGCCAGATTACCACCTCCCGAAAGGAGGCGGATCAGGTGGAAATTCTCTCCGGCATCTTCGAGGGACGCACCACCGGCACTCACATTTCTCTTCTGGTGCGCAACACCTCCCAGATCTCCCGGGATTACAGTGAGATCGCTTCCTACTACCGTCCCGGACATGCGGATTATACCTTTGATCAGAAATACGGTTTTCGGGATTACCGGGGCGGCGGACGCTCCTCCGGCAGGGAGACCATCGGCCGGGTGGCGGCAGGTGCGATTGCCTGCAAGAGTCTCCGGGAGCTGGGGGTTGAAGTCTGTGCCTATACCCGCTCCATCGGCCCCATCGCTGCGGACCTGACCCGCTTTGAAGCCCAGGCTATTCGGGAGACCCGTACTGCCATGCCGGATCGGGAGGCAGATGCCCGGGCTGTGGCTTATCTGGAGGAGGCCATCAAAAAGCTGGATTCCGTGGGCGGCGTCATGGAATGCCGGGTAACCGGCGTCCCTGCCGGAATCGGTGATCCGGTGTTCGGCAAGCTGGACGCAGCCCTGGCCCGGGCCACTATGTCCATCGGTGCGGTAAAGGCCGTGGAGATCGGCGACGGGGTACAGGTCTCCGCCCGTTACGGCAGTGAAAACAACGACGCTTTCCGCATGGAACAAGGCCAGGTAGTAAAGGCGACCAACCACGCCGGCGGAATCCTGGGCGGTATCAGCGACGGCAGCGATATCCTGGTGCGGGCCCATGTGAAGCCCACCCCGTCCATTTATGCTCCCCAGCAGACTGTCAATCAGTCCGGGGAGGAGATCGACATCCAGATCAGGGGACGGCACGATCCCATCATTGTGCCCAGAGCCGTAGTGGTTCTGGAATGCATGACTGCCCTTACGCTGCTGGATGCCATGATGACCAATATGTGCTGCCGCATGGACAGCCTTACGGAATTTTACAGGAAATAGATACGAAAAACCCGTCTGTTCCCCAAAGGGAGACAGGCGGGTTCTTTTATGACTTTCCGGTTAAGGCAGTTTGTGGAAAATAATGGAGTTTGGTGCATTTACTTTCAGCGGGGCACCGTTCATGGTCATGGTGCCGCTTTTCAGGTCAATTTTAAAGAACGTCAATGTATTGGACTCATGATTCAGAGACACAATGAATTTATTGTTAGGGAAAATATCGGCGTCTTTCGGGAATTCTCCGCTGATGGGCAGGCAGAAATTCTTAGTCAGCATGCCGTTTTCCTTATTCACATTATATATGATCACGGAATTATCCCCCGCATTGGAGCTGAGCAGATAATTGTAATCTACGGAAAAACTCAGTGCACTGGCGGCGCTGCCCTGGGAAGCCTCCTGATTCACCGTGGGGATGCTCTGAATCTTACTGAAATACGGAACCCCGTCTCTGTCCTCGTAGGAATACACATCCACGCAGCACTTCCACTCATGTACGATATAGATGAACCGGCCGTCCTCCGAAATCTTGATATGCCTGGGCGCAGCCTCCATCTCGCTGCGGATCACATCCGCAATCTTCAGCTTGCCGGTGCTCAGATTAAAGCTGTATACATTCACATGATCCATACCCTGATCCGCCACCAGCAGGTATTTATTGTCGTGGGTCATCCGGGCGCAGTTGATGTGGGGACGGAAATTCCGTTCGGACAGGCTGCCCATGCCCTTATGGTAGATCTCATCGGTAATGGCGCCGATGGAGCCGTCCTCCTCCACTTTCAGCACCGTCAGCTTCCCGTCATGATATCCGGCCACAAACAGATACTGATCCGTATAATCCGTAGACAGATAACAGCCTCTCATGCCGTTGATGGGCGCAAAATTCAGCAGTTCCAGGCTGCCGTCCTTCATAATGGTATATGCCTCTACGCCAAAATCCGTAATGGAATACAGATATCTGCCGTTGTGGGAAATGGTCACATAGGAGGAATTGGTGATCTCCACCTTGTCCTTTTCGGTGAAGCGCCCCTTTTCCATATCTACATCATATACTCTGATACCATGGCTGTCCCCCATCGTATAGGTGGACACATATGCAACATATTTATCTTTTGCCATAGCCATATACCTCCTCAAAAGTCATCGCATCGCTGCTTTCTATCGAAATTATAGCACAAAAGATTTATTTGTTAAATACTTTTTTCGGAAAAATAAAGGCGACAAGAAAGCCTGCCGGAACACTGGCAGGCTTTCAGACGATATCCTGGCTTATTCGGGATCACAGCCGCAGGTCTCACAGCCGGAAATGCTGGGATAGCTGCTGCGTTTCCCCTCCCTGCCCTCTCTCCAGGCAGCGGGCTCGCCCTGTTCACAGTCACGGTCTCCCCGCTCGGAAGATCTCTGGTGTCTTGCCGCTCCTCGGTTCTCTCCGCAGGCGCAGTCCTCATCACGGTCCCTGCCCTCCTGACAGCGGGGGCGCTCATGTTCTTTCTCACGGCAGCCTTCTTCAGACCCGCCGCCGATATTGCCGCCGCAGTTATTACAGCCGCAGTTGTTCTGGCAGCCTCCGCAGAAAAGCAGTAACAGGATAATCAGACAATTCATGGCTTACTTCCTATCCTTTTTCGTTACTCTATCCTATGCGGAAGTTTCTCCAAATGTGACCTTGTCAGCCTGTCTGTTTTTCACTGTAGTACAGCGTAATGCTTCTGGGGCCGGTCCGTCTGGACTGGTCATTTTTGTCCGCCGCCTCTTCCGTGCCCGCCTCTTCGGTACTCAGCACCCGCTTCCAGACCTGTCCCTTAGGAAGCTTGGGCAGTGCGAAAGCATGACTCTCCCAGTGCATATTGACCGCCAGGTAAAAGCAGCCCTCTTCCTTTTCTTTTCCGTAGGCGCCGTTCAGCAGGATCCCCATGTGCCGGTTGTAGGGCTCCCAGCCCGGCTTCCAGGCCTCGGAGCCATGATAGGACAGATCCGGACAGCCATAGGACTTATAATCCATCAGCCGGCATTCCTGCGGCAGATGAAAAATGCTGTGTGCCTTCCGCAGCCGAATCAGTTCCTGCACATAGGTGTACAGTTCCCGGTTCTTTTCCCGGTCTTTCCAGTTCACCCAGGTGACGGCATTGTCCTGACAGTAGGGATTATTATTCCCTTTCTGGCTTCTGCCGAACTCATCCCCCATAAAAAAGTAAGGAGTTCCCTGGGACAGCAGCAGCAGGGCGAAGGCATTGCACAGCTGCTTCCGGCGCAGGGCCAGAATCTGCTTTTTCCGGGTCGGTCCTTCTGCGCCGCAGTTCCAGCTGCAGTTATTGTCATTGCCGTCCCGGTTATTTTCACCGTTGTCCTCATTGTGCTTTCTGTCATAGGACACCATATCCATCATCGTAAAACCGGCATAATCCGTCAGATAATTGATCACGCCCTCCTTGCGGGGATTGCGGCGCATGCGCTGCATCACGGTCTGCAGCATCCCCTCATCTCCCTTTAAAAAGCGGCGTACATCCTGCTGATATCCCTCATTATACACCGCCAGATTCCGGTAGGCGGGAGTCTCCTCATAGCCGTAGAGCTGTTCCGTGGGAAAATCATAATACCACAGCTTCCGGTCACTGAGCGCCGGATCTGCCGCAATGACTCCCGCCTGCAGCGCACCCCCCATCAGATGGAAGCCGTCCACATGGTAGGCCCAGCTCCAATACCGCAGGATATTCAGAATCTCTCCTGTGGACACATGATCCGGGAAATAGAACTGCAGAATCAGTTCCATCCCCCTGCTGTGCAGCGCCTTAACCAGATCCTTAAGCTCCGCCGAAGCATTGTCGGAGTGGGCATAGGTGCGTTTGGGGGCATAATAAAAGCCCTGCTGGTATCCCCAGTAATTCAGCCTTGGCTCCGGGGGCAGCTGGTGTTCTCTGCTGCGCTCTTTTATCGCCTCGGCACTCTCCATCTCGTTCTGTTCATAGACCGGCTGCAGTTCAATGGTGGTGATCCCCAGCTGCTGCAGATAGTCCAGCTTTTCCATGATCCCCGCAAAGGTTCCCCTGGCCCTGACGCCCGAGGAGCTGTGCATCGTAAAGCCCCGGACATGCATCCCGTAGCAGATTGCTTCCTCATAGGGGATCCGGGGACATACATCCTCCCCCCAGTCATAGTCTTCCGCCTGGAACACTGCCCGATAATCCCTGGGGCTGCGGGGCGTACCATACTTTCCCTGGCTCTCATAGGCATGGGCCCAGGGATCCGGAAACACCTTGTCCCCACTGTAAAACTGGTAACTGATTTTCTCTATATTTACATTTTCAATCACGCCGTAACGGATACTGCCCAGTCTGTCCTGCGGACGAAAAGCCTGCTTTTTCAGCAATCTGCCGCTTCCCCGCTGATAGATGCATACACCGCAGTCCTCGTCCTCCGAGGGAAAAGATACTCTGATGCCTGTTACGTTCTGTCTGACCGGCTGCGCTCCCAAGGGAAACGGATAGCCCCCATATGTCTTCTCTCCCATGATTTCCTCTTTCTGCATACGGGAGCCTGTCCTGCCTGCTCCCGTATGCCTGCAATATGAATTGCATTTCTTATATTATTATATCTATTTTCCCGGCATCTGTAAATCTTTATTGCAATAAAATAGCCATTATTGTAAAATATACATAATTACAGCAAATCAGAAATGGAGGTACACATTTATGGCAAAATACGAAGAACCGGATGAGGAAATGACCGTGGAGCTGTCCCTGGACAGCGGGGAAGATGTGACCTGCACCGTGATCACCATCCTGGAGGTGGAGGGACAGGACTATATCGTACTGCTTCCGCTGGATGAAAAGGGGGAGAATCAGGACGGCGAGGTATGGTTCTACCGTTACAGCGAGAATCCCGACGACCCCAATGAGGAGCCGGAGCTGGATTATATTGACGATGATGCAGAATATGAAAAAGTGGCGGAAGCCTTTGACGAATTCCTGGATGATCAGGAATTTGATGAAATTCTGCCGGAGTAGGACGGTTCCTTACCCCTGCGGCTGCAAGGGACGCAGAAACGAGGAGGGCTGCCGGGAGCGCTCGGGGGTGCCGGTCCGGTACAGAATCTCCAGACTATTCCTGGCCCGGGTCATTCCCACATAGAGCAGACGCCGTTCTTCCTCCAGGAGCTCCTCCCGGACCGGCTCTCCCCTTTTCAGCTTCGGGACGGTTCCCTCATTGACATCCATCAGAAATACCCGGTCAAATTCCAGGCCCTTGGAGGCATGCATGGTCATCACATGTATGCCTTTTTTCTGCGGCTGTCCGGGACCGCTCTCCTGCGCCAGCCGGGCCTGCATGCTGTCCTGATACCGCTCCCACTCTGAAAAATCCGGGTGGGCTCTGCTGTCCAGAGCCAGCCACTCCAGCACCTCCAGCCAGCTCTCCAGCAGCTCCCGGTTTCCTCCCGCCCTTCTGCGCAGATATTCCTCATATCCAAAGCCTCTGCGGATAAAGGTAATGCCCAATTCCGGAGGAAAGCGGCGCAGCTGCTCCAGTTTCCGGGCAAACTGCTCCACATCCCTGACGGCAGCCGGATTCCGATAAGGTTCCCGGGTATAGAACTGCCGGACCCGGTCAAAATCCACGCTCTCGTCCGTAAGAGCCTCCCGGCCTATCTGAAGCCGGGGCCGGTTCCAGATCCGCAGAAAGAGCCGCCTCTCCCGGGCTCCATAGGCCGCCCGGAAATAGTCCATTACATCCTGCACGGCAAAATGTCCGTAAATGCCGCTGACGGGTTCCCGGATCACAAAGGGGATCCGGGCTTGCAGAAGCTCTGCCGCAAAGGCCCCCATCGGGCTGTTGGTGCGAAACAGCACGGCATAACGATCCAGCTCCCGGGCCGGGAGGCCCCGGCACTGGGACAGTACATACTGTCTCTCCTCCCGCCCTCCGGCAAAACCTTTCAGCAGCACGCTGCCCCGCTCCTGTGCTCTGCCGGAAACCAGCTGTTTTTCCACTCTCTGCCGGTTACCGGCGATGACCCTGGCGCTGGCCTCCACCACCGCCGGGGTGCAGCGGTAATTCTTCCCCAGCACCACGCTGGCTGCGCCTGCATATTCCTCCAGAAAGCGCTGCATGATCCCGGGCTGGGCGCCCCGGAAGCCATAGATTGCCTGATCGTCATCCCCCACGGCAAAGACATTCCCTTTTTCCGTATACAGCAGTTTTATGATCTCATACTGCACCGGATTGCAGTCCTGAAATTCATCCATCAGAATATAGTGATAACGGCTGCGCCAGTACTGCAGCAGCCCCCGGTCCTGCTGCAGCTCCCGGAAGGTACAGGTCAGCAGATCGTCCAGATCCAGCTGTCTGCGCTGCTTTTTCTGCTGTTCATAGCCCCGCCGGATCTCCTCATAGGCCGTCCGCCAGGGCTCCGGCAGCAGTTCCGAGGCCTCCGTCTCTTTTCCGGTGTTTTTGCCGTAGCTGATGGCGGAGAGGATGCGGCTTACCTCCTCCCCGGACACGGGATCAAAATAGGGGCTGATCTCCTCCTTCTGCCGGGATCGGATCTCCTGCAGCAGCGGATAAATCAGCTTCTGTTTTTCATTTTCCTTTAAAATACGATAATGGGTGTATCTCTCAGAGCTTCTGAGAATCTGATAAAAGAACGAGTGAAAGGTTCCGAAGCTGACCTGCCCGGATCGGGCGTCTGAGGGAATCGGATACGCTTTCTGCATGGAAAGGAACCTGCTTTGCATGGATCCGGCCGCTTCCCGGGTAAAGGTGATCACCAGGATCGTATCCGGAGGGATCTGCCTCTCCCGTATCAGATACAGGATCCGGCTGGTCAGTACATGGGTCTTGCCGGAGCCGGGACCGGCTGTCACCAGTATCGGTCCCTCTCCATGCATCACAGCCCTGCGCTGGTCCGTGCTCAGCTGTTCAAAAATATCGGGATAATTCGGATCAGGCATTCTGCAGCATTTCAATCCCCTTGCGGATACGCTTCAGGGACTCCTCCTTACCCAGAATCTCCATAATCTCGGTGGCCCCTGCCGGAGTCATCTGCTTGCCGGAAACGGCGGTGCGGATGGGCCACATCACATAGCCGTTCTTACAGCCTTTCTGCTCCACATAGGCGCTCAGCACCCGGTACAGTGCATCATTGCTGTAATCCTCCTGGGCCTCCAGAATGGGCAGTACCTCCTGCAGTACCTCCAGGGAGGAAGCACTGTCCGTCTTCATCTTCTTATGGGTATACATGGCTACGTCATACTCCGGCAGCGCCCTAAAGAAGTCCACCTGGCCCGCAATATCCGGGAATACCTCAATACGGGTCTTGACCATGGCGGCAATCTTTTTCAGATCCAGGCCCTCGGGCAGTGCCTCTTTCAGATAGGGCTCCGCCATCTCATAGAACGTATCAAACTCCATGGCTTTCAGGTATTCGCCGTTCATCCAGCGCAGCTTTACAATATCAAACACGGCGGGGGACTTGCTGATGCGGTGATAGTCAAAGCACTCGATCAGCTCCTGCAGGGAAAAGATCTCCCGGTTATCCTCCGAGCTCCAGCCCAGCAGCGCAATATAGTTGACGATGGCCTCCGTGACGAAGCCCTGCTCCAGCAGATCCTCAAAGGAGGAATGGCCGCTTCTCTTGGACAGCTTCTTGTGATTCTCATCCGTGATCAGGGGCAGATGGATATATACGGGCACCTGCCAACCGAAAGCATCGTACAGGCGCACATATTTCGGGGAGGAGGACAGATATTCATTGCCTCTCACCACATGGGTAATATTCATCGTATGGTCGTCCACCACATTGGCAAAATTGTAGGTGGGATAGCCGTCCGTCTTGATCAGAATCATATCGTCCAGCTCGCTGTTTTCCACCGTAATGTCCCCGTACAGTTCATCGTGGAAGGTGGTGGTTCCCTCATTGGGAATATTCTGCCGGATGACAAAGGGCTTGCCCGCCGCCAGATTCGCCTCAATCTCCTCTTTGGACAGGTGCAGGCAGTGCTTGTCATAGATACTGATCTCCTTGCCCTCCACCACCTCGGTCTTCAAGGTAGCCAGACGCTCCTTGTCGCAGAAGCAGTAATAGGCCTCTCCCTTGTCGATCAGCTCTTTGGCATATTTCATATAGATCCCTGTCTTCATGCGCTCGCTCTGCACATAGGGGCCGTAGCCGCCGTCCTTATCCGGGCCCTCATCATGAATCAGCCCGGTCTTTTCCAGCGTGCGGTAGATGATCTCCGTTGCCCCCTCCACAAAACGCTCCTGATCCGTATCCTCGATCCGCAGCATGAAGTCTCCTCCCTCATGCTTGGCGATCAGAAACTCATACAGAGCGGACCGCAGATTGCCCACATGCATCTTTCCTGTAGGACTGGGCGCATATCTTGTCCTGATTTTACTCATATTCTTTACATTCCTTTCTTCTGTCTATCATTGCTGAGGCACCTTATAGCGGGCCGCCTCTTTGAATTTATTCAACTCCTTTGCCGCCTGGTTCAGGGCAATGTTGGTACCGGCGCCGGCAATACAGCCGCCGGGGCAGGCCATACCCTCGATCAGACAGCCGTTCATCTTACCGGCCTTGGCCAGCAGCAGAACCTTCTTACACTCCGCCAGACTCTCTGCGTGCTCAATATGCACCGCCGTGCCGGGATAATAGGTCTTGATGCACTCCTCAATGGCGGAGGCCACGCCTCCGGCTACGCCGTAGCCCCGTCCTGCAGAGGTGGCGTCCTCCATATGATCTATCGCCTGAATCTCCTCCACCAGAATTCCTTTGGCTTCAAACATACCGGTCAGTTCCTCAAAGGTAATGACAAAATCCACATCGGAACGCACCGATGTGCGCATGGCCTCCAGCTTCTTAGAGGCGCAGGGCCCGATAAATACCACCAGGGAGTCCGGGTGCTCCTCCTTGATCTTCCGGGCGGTGGCCACCATGGGGGTCAGCTCCGGACTGATATTATCAATGGTCTCCGGGAACAGATGCTTGGCCATCATGATCCAGGAGGGACAGCAGGAGGTCAGGCTGAACGCCTGCTTGCCGGTGGCCACTTCCTTCACATAGTGCTCCGCCTCCGCCATACAGCCTGCATCCGCACCGATGGCGGTCTCATAGACATCCTCAAAGCCCAGCTCCTTAAGGGCGGTCTTAAACATATCCGGGGTCACCTTCGGGCCGAACTGTCCCACAAAGGCCGGAGCCACCTGGGCGATTACGCTCTTTCCCGAC
>JAGANP010000371.1 GCA_017624175.1 Lachnospiraceae bacterium
CCAAAAAAGATGGAAAAGGGAATGCATATGCAGAGATTATCCGGCATCATATGCCACTGTTAGACGCTATGAAGACGGCATCCAGAAAGGCGTTCACGTCAGCATTCTGTTCATAAAAGGAGACCGGGCAGTAAAGAAAAGATTCTTTAAAATAGTCAGAAAACAGAATAAATAGTCAAACATCGAAAGAAAAAGGAAAAGTGCCAACGATTACTTGACACAAACACGCTTCCTGGGGCGCCGTTTTCTCTGTCATAAAAAGTGTATAATGGAACTGGTAAAACCCGCCGAGACTGGCCTTAAAATTCGTCTCCCAAAAGTTATTCATCACCCACGAATACACTTCCTCACCGTTGGAAATACCGTCATCCCCCATCAAACGTATGGGATGCGCTGCCAGACTGCCCATTGCCACAAGGGGCACATCCTGGCTCGCCAGAATCACCGTGCTGTTTTTGCGTTCCCAGACCAGACCGTTCTGCAGGGCATAAAAGTCGATGCAGGTGCCGGGAAGCTGGTCGATTCTCGGCCGTATCTCTGCTCCCGCTTTGTCGAGATAAGTCTCCTCTCCCGTAAACGGCAGGGCCAGGTATACATTTTCCGGTTCCCATACGCTTCTTTTATGGATCCTGAAATCCACCGAAAGCTTCGGCATCCATTTGTAGGCTGTCAGGATCAGCCCGCACTCCTCTGCGCCCTCCATACCATATGATAGCTCCACTTTGGTATACAGGCAGCCGTCCTCCACGATCCGTACATCCTTCAGTCTGCCAATGCTGCGCAGCGTTCTGAAAACCTTGCGGTTCCTGCCCATGTTCCTCCGCACAAAGAGGTAATCCTCGTCCTCCCGTCTGTGGGTGATTTCATAAATCGGCGTAAACGCCGGATATATCCCTTCCACCAGCTCTTCCTCATGTATCTTGTCATAAACAGAAGTGATGCCCTCATCCCGCTGCCATGTAATTCGGAAAAACCGGTTTTCCAGCCCATCCATACTGACACAGGCGCCCTGTTTTTGCTCCTTTTCCAGACGCCAGTACAGATCGTTTACTCCCTCGATTCCCGTCTGGGCGCAAAGCCCCGCTGACTGCAGCGGCCTTTCTTTTTCTTCCACCAACCGGAAAGTTTTTATTTCCCCGGGCTGCATGGAAAGCCGGATGCAGAGCTTCGGTCCTCTGGAGTAACGGCTAAGCTGAACGGGAACCTCCTCGCCGCTTTCCTCCTCTACCACCTTGAAATGCACATGCCCGTAAAAATGTTCCAGATCCACGGCATGCATATCCTCCACCGGGATTTCATGGGGATTTACGGCCCTGAATTTCAGCTCCTTTCTCAAAGAAATCGCCGTTTCTCCCAGTTCCTCCTGGATCCGCTCCTTAATAATAGTGGCTGCCTCGCATGCCTTTAACGCATATAGCCTTTTCCACTGATCCAGATTATTGACCTGGGGATGGAACGGCTCCGTGATCGAGGAAGAATAGCCCCACGTATGTTCACCGTAAAACATCAGATTATCATACGCCGCCTCATAGATATCTGCCGGTACCGCCCGATGGAGGGGATCCAGCTTCTCCGCTATATGGCAGTATCTTACCGCCTGACGATACTGTGTTACGTCTGCCGGTGTGGAGCCTACGCCGTCCGCCCACCAGTCCGTCCAATCCCCCCGGTACACCGGAAGGTTTTCCGTGCCCTGCTGCCGTAGCCTGCCGAAAAACTCATCCAGCGTGGCCATCTTCAGTTCTATCCGGCCGTCTTTTTCGTTGTATCGCCGGATGAATTCCAGAATGCGGGGAGAGGGCGGAGAATTGTCCGTCATATTGCCGCTTAAGGATACCGGGACAAAAGCATATTCGTAGCCCTGCTGCCGCAGTGTGTCCACATATGCCTCTATCCTCTTTTCGGCTTTCTCCCAGTCGCTTAAGCAGGAGGCTGACATACCGTCCTGAATGGTATACTCAAACCATGATGCCTGTGCAATCCCCAGTTCATTTCCGAGGTTATAATGCTCCCCGTTCCACACCAGGAGACGCCTTCCCTCGGGAGATTCCCAGAAAAAAGGAGTCTGCTTTCTGAAAAGCGGATGATACCCATGATGGGTATGGATACAGGACATCAGGTTTTCCACCCCCTGCTTAGCCAGCACGTCTGCAAAGCCCCAGCTATATCCGTTGATATCCGCTGTCATTGCGCTGACGGCCCGTATTCCCAAGGCATCCCTCTCTTTTTTACATCTTTCCATAATGTGGTCGTGTACATATCCCGGCACCAGATCCGTCAGGTTTAAGTAGCTTGCGGAAAGTCCGATATTACCGCTTAACACCGCATTTACGAAAGCCATCTTTTCCGTCTCGTCCGCCGTCTTTAAAAACTGCTCCACACACCAGTAGCTCTCGCAGTTCCATTTAAAATCAGGATTTTCCCGCACCATCTCCAGCGCTTCTCTGATAAACGCAATATGGTGCGCCTTCATTTTTTCCTGTGTGTCCGTATAACCCACATCCGTATGTGAAGAGTGAAGCACATAAATAACAAATTTTTCGTCCATTATCGTGTCTCCTTTTCTTCCTTTATGATTTCGTGCCTGAAAAGGCAATGCCCTCAATAAAATATTTCTGTGCAAACATGAAAACAATAATCACCGGAAGCATTGCACATACCGTCGCTGCCATCAGGGGACCGTAGTCTACATTATTGTTGAATGCAAAGGACTGCAATCCCTGTGACAGTACCTTAAATTCTCCGCTCCGCAGAATAATGCTCGGCCACATAAAGGAATTCCAGCCTGCCTGAAAGCAGAACACGCTCAAGGTCGCAAGAGCCGGTTTGGACAGGGGAACATACACACGGAAAAATGTCTTCAGCTCCCCTGCGCCATCGATACGTGCCGCTTCACCCAATTCATCCGGCATGGATATATAGAAGGACCGCATAAACAGGATATTGAATACGCTGATTGCCGTAGGCAGAACTACGCCCATAAAATTGCCGGAAAAGCCATGCCCGCCCTGTCCTAAAATATTATTTCCCCCAACTAAGGGAAAACGGGCCAATATCAGAAACTGCGGAATCATCAGCACTGTTCCCGGCACCATAACGCTGATCAGCATAATGCGGTAAATAAGCTTTTTCCCTATAAACTGCAGCTTTGCAAAGGCATAGCCCGCCAGAGAGCAGAATATCAGGTTTGTCCCAATAATAATCAACGTGATGTAAAGGGTATTGACAGAGTAACGCAAAAACGGTATTACATTGAATGCCTTTACATAATGCTGTATTGTCACAGAGGTGGGAAGCAAATTAATCCCCGCCGAAAAAATCTCCGAATCAGGCCGGAAAGAAGTAAGTACGGACCAGTAAAAGGGCAGAGTGAACACGATTGCAAAAAATATCAACAGCACGTACAATACAAGCTTTCCCGCAAACTTTTTGATTTTCCTGTTACGTTTTTTCATGCTTCCTCCTCCTACACAAGACTCTCTTTATTCATTTTCTGCTGCGCAAGCGTAACCACTAATATCAGCGCAAACAAGATCATCGACTGTGCGCAGGCGTAACCCATCTGGGATTCTTTAAACGCATTGCTGTAAATCATGTACATCGGTACGGTCGTGGCATGCGCCGGTCCGCCGCTGGTCAGTACATAAATCTGATCGAACACCTGAAATGCTCCGATAAGCGCCATTGTCAGGACAAAATACGTTGTGGGGGCCACCAGAGGCACCGTAATATGGAGTAATTGCCGAAACCATCCTGCGCCGTCCAATCTCGCCGACTCGTAAACACTCACCGGCACATTCTGCAGCGCCGCCAGATAAATCATGATATTGCTTGCCAGCGTGGACCAGACACAGATAATCACAATGGATCCGAGGGCGGTCTGACTATTGTTTAACCATGTTTGCGGCGGCGCCCCCACCGCCGCAAGCATCTTATTTAACAGTCCGCTCGACGGGTTCATCAGCCATTTCCACACGATGGCCGAGGCAACCGTCGAAGTCAGACAGGGCAGATAAAACAGCACCCTGAATACCTTGACGCCCCGTACCTTTGTATTGAGCAGCACCGCCAGAAGGAAGGACAGCACCACTACTGAGGGCACGAACATAAGGACATAGAGACAGATATTTTTCATGGCAATACCAAAATAAGTATCCTGAAACGCCCTGATATAATTATTCAATCCGATGAACTTCGCAGGAGTAAACACATTATAGGAAGTAAAGCTCATCGCCACCGCCATAACGGCCGGAATCAGCAGGAACACCAGAAAACATAGAAATGCCGGTGTAATAAACAACCATCCTGTCAGATTTCTGTATATCTTTCTTTTCGATATCCGTCTCTTGTCCATGCCCTTATCTCCAATTCTCCTTACTCATCGCCCCTGTACTGTGCCAGAAGCTTGTCTCCTTCCGTTTTCATCACCGCCAGCGTCTCCTCAGGACTCTGCGTGCCCTCAAACATCTTCTCGATTTCGGGGCCATAGCAGGTACCTTCCAGATTAATAAATCCAGGAACATCGGAACGAATCTGATGATTATCCAGATCAGCAAGTACATTCTTTAAATACTTATCATTTGCAAACTTCTCGTCATTCTGTACACTCTTTAATGCAGAAAAGCCGCCTACAATATCGCACCACTTCAGACTGTTCTCATCATTGTGCAGCGCAAATTCGATAAATTCCTGCGCTGTCTGCGCATGTTCTGCCTGTGCGGGAATGACAAGGCTCCAGCTCGTCTGCGTGCCGCCCGCCTGTGCACCTTCCGCTCTTCCCTGCGGAATCGGCACAAAGGTAAAATCAATTTCTTCACCGTAGGTCTTGTAGCTGCGCAGCATGGAGGTAGGCCATAAGGTCATCGCCTCTTCTCCTGTCAGGAAACCGTCCGCACCGCCTGCTGCCGCATACTGGGTGGAATATACGCCGCTGTCAATCAGCTCTTTGAAATATTCCAGCACCTGCAGCGCCTTATCGTCCAGATTTACCGTTAATCCATCATCGCTTAAGGGCTGTCCTGCATTGGCTGTCAGGAAGGAGTTGAACAGATACGGCGCCATTTTCATATTCAGTCCCACCTGTACGCCCTCCACATTCATGGCTGCAATAGCCGCTTCTTTCACTTCATCCCATGTGGTGGGCGCTTCCTCAATCCCTGCCTGACGCAGAATATCCATATTCACATATACACCCCAGATATCCAGATTCATCGGAAGCCCGTACAGTTTACCGTCCACAGTCAGCTCACGGATAGATTCATCGTTGAAATCCTCCTTTGCAACGCCCGCACTCGCCAGATAATCGTCAATGGCAAGGAGCTGTCCCAGGCGCGCATACCTTCTTACCTCTGTAGCATCCCAGAGCATAACATCCGGCACGTCGCCTGCAATGGCCGCCGCCTGAAATGCATTCATCATATCCGCCTGGCATACATACTTTACGTTAGAACCCGTGTTTTCGTTGAACGCAGTGACAATTTCATTAATCTGTGCCTCCACATCGCCGTCCCAATACCCCCAGAAAATTACTTCTTCGCCGTTCTGTTCGGCACTGCCGCCCGTTTCACTGTTTTCCGTCCCTGTGTCCGAAGAGCCTGTAGGATCCGTCGTCTTGTTGTCCTCGCATCCGGCAAGCGTGCCGACAAGCGGCATCAGACAAATACCTGCACTTAATAGCTTTTTCATCTTTTTCATCGTGATACCTGTACCTTTCCCGCCCGGACTCCTCACCCTGAGGCCAATCCCAGTGCGCTACTGTAATTGTTGTTATAATTACCATTGTCTTTTTGAAAAAAGAAACCTGCGCGCTTAAATTTGATTTCTTTTTTCATTTTCAATTATATCATATTGAAAATCTAAGTCAATATATTTTTACAAAAAATGAAAAAATGCGTCAGAATTTCTTCTGCGCATTCATCCCATAATCATATTCTGTTTCACTTCCACCCTTCTTATTCCCCAATATTTAAGATGACTATATCTCTTTTCCCATAACCGCAATCGCTGTGTTCCGCAGATCCTCCTCCGCTGCTTCGCCTCTCTGCTTTCGGATCTCCCTGCTCAGCACATCAATGACATAAAGCTGGGATACCTTGGTTACCAGCGAACCGCTGTCAAGAGGCGCACTCTTTGCCACCACATAGAGCAGCGCATTCGCATATTTGGCCAATGGTGATTTTAAGTAGTTGGTCACAATGACAAGGGGCGTTCCCTGTTTTGAAGCATATTTGGCCAGTTCCAGCATATCCTGCGTACTGCCGCTGACGGAAAACAGCACCAGCGCATCCTTTTCAGTGAGCAGTGAGACAGTAATCAGCTGAAAGTGCGCATCTGCCTTGTATTCACAGTGCACACCCAGCCTTAAAATCTTGTTGCACAGCTCCTGTGCCGCCGCACCCGAGTTACCGCTTCCAAAGGCATAGACATGATTCGCCTTTAGGATAATGTCCGCCGCCTTTTCTATCTGAGCCTGGTCTAAAATTTCATGGGTAGACTTAAGCGCCATCACCATGTCCTCAAAAATAACGTCCGCCACACACCCCGTTTTTTTCTCCAGTTCCCCCTCGCTCTGGGAAAGCAGAAAACGAAATTCCGAGTAGCCCTTCAGTCCCAGTTTCCGGCAAAACCGAAGCATGGTTGCGTCGCCCACACCCACCCGCTCCGAAAATTCCGTTATGGAAAGCAGAATCATATCCTTAATCTGATGTGTTCTGATAAATTCAATAATCGCCTTTTCCTGCTTTGTGGCATACCCCTCCACCATATTTATACGGTCAAAAATCGTTTCCTTTAAGTGTTCGTCCATGCCTACCTCCGTTAATTCAGACTCTCCAGCACCCCGCTGATCCCCTGCTGCTCATAGATGTCCTTATAATAAGCCACCTCGTCCCGGATCAGCTCGTCAATGACCTGCATCCCCAGAAGCTCCACCGGCGCCTTATCATCGGTCATGAGATAATTCCCGGCCTCATAGGCTGTCAGATTCGTCTGCAGCTGCTCCATCATCGCCTTAAGGCTGCTGTCGGTAAGCTCCGGGCTGTGCGCCGCAAGCTGCCCCAGCCCATCGTGATTCATGGCAAACAGCTCCCGATTGGTGGTGCCCCGCACGTCCACCGTATACACCTGTTCAAAGACACTGGCGATGGTATCCGACAGATATTGATTGATATTGCCTTCCCCGGTGCCCCGCATATTCATATTCACCACCATGACGCCGCCGTCATTCAGATGCTCTTTCACCAGGGTAAAAAATTCCACAGAAGACATCTGAAAGGGAATCGTAATATCCTGATAGGCATCCACCATGATCACATCGTATTTTTCCTCTATGGCATTCAGATAGGCCCTGCCGTCATAGGTCGTCACCCGTACCTGCTCGGGCAGTTCAAAATAGGTTCTGGACAGCTCCGTGATCTTTCCGTCTATCTCCACACCTTCGATATCCATCTCCCCGAAATAGCGGCTGCACTGGGTGGCATAGGTTCCCGTTCCCATGCCCAGGATCAGCACACTGCAGTCCTCCGGTTTCTCCCGGGCGGTCATCAGCGGCGCCGCCATGGCGTAGTCATAATACATGCCGGTAAGCCCCTCCTGCTTCATCAGCACGGACTGCACGCCGAACAGCACATTGGTGGACAGGATCACATGTCGGTCATCCTCCTTGACCTGCAGATAATTATAGATGGACTCTCCCTCATAGGTCAGATCCGATTCCCAGAACGCAAAGCTGTTATTCGCTCCGGTCAGGCAGCAGGCCAGAAACAGAATCACCGCTGTCGCACTTTTTACTGCTCCCGCTTTTCTGCTGATAAAATAAATGATTGCCAGAGCCAGCAGGATTCCGGCAAAGATCAGGAAAGTGACGGAAGTCCCCACCGCAGGAATGCTGATAAAAGTAGGGACAAAGGTACCGATGATGCTGCCGATGGTATTAAAGGCCCCCAGATTGCCCACGGTCTTCCCGCTCTCATCCAGACTGTCCACGGAATATTTTGCCAGAGAGGGGGTTACCGTCCCCAGCAGAAACAGCGGGAATACAAAGATCACCATACAGGCCGCAAAAGCCGCCCAGATCAGGAAATTGGTATTTACGGTAAAGATCAGCAGCGCCGAGATCCCCAGAATGATGTATATCCCCACCACGGGGATCGCTGCGATCCAGACCGCCGCCACCAGGATCCGCCCGTATAGCTTATCGGGACTGGGGTGCCTGTCCGCACTGCGCCCGCCGTAGATATTGCCCAGGGCCATAGCGATCATAATGGTGCCGATGATAATGGTCCACACGATCTGGGATGAGCTGAAATACGGGGCCAGCAGCCTGCTGGCTCCCAGCTCCACCGCCATGACGGACATACCGGAGAAAAACTCCGTCAGATACAAAAAGAGCTTGTTTTTCAGTATTGCAGGTTTATTGTTCATATTGATATATCCTCTCTGTCCGGTATCCTTATCGAACTATTTTTAAGCATACCATAATATGCCGGGGTTATGCAAGACCCGGGTGCACCGCTTCTCCCTTCGAACGTATGCGCTGCTTCTTCCCATCGCAATATATGTTACAGCCCTTTACTCCTCTGGAATTGAAGTGCTATAATAAGGCTATCTTTTTGAAGCCATGTATTCATGCAGGATCCGACAAAAATCGAGGAAAGTGAAACTGAAAAATGCTCAGATTAATCGTTAAATGGTTTATATACTTTTTCGTGATACCGATAGGCCTCATCTTATATTCTTGGGTAATTGCGTCTGATGGGGTCTTTAGAAAAAAGAAAAAGGTAATTTTCAAATCAAATATACACAAGATATTGTTTGGATTTCCAACTTGGATAGAACGGGTTGACCGCTCTTATTTATTCATAAATATTTTTAATGCATTAATGGCAGCAGTATCTGTACTCGGCTGGTTTATACTGGATACAGAGCAGAAAAATTATCTATTGCAAAAGTTTCCAATTCTCGGAATTATCATTCTTTTAGCAGAGTTATTCTGGGGTATAGCAATAGGTATACTTGATGCTAAGGACGACAAAGACCGGTTTCTATAAAGGAAAAATTTTTACGAACGGTAATCCGCTCTCACAATCGGAAAGGACACTTATGGCAGTCAGACAGAAAGACTTATCGGAAATACTTACCCTGCACCGGCAGCGTTATCCGCTGATGGAACCGGTGGATTATGGAAAACTATTATATCAGAATGAATTCGGCCCGGAACACATCATCCGCAGTCCCGAACAGGTTCAGGAATATCTGCTCCGGGAATGGACGGAAGCGGCTGCGGGCAGGGCAGAGACTTCCTCTGCCGTAAATAGCACAGATACGATAGAAGATATCGGCAACCATCTGTACCGCTTTCACCTGACGGACGTCTACGAGCCCGCCATCGCTGTACCGCTGCTGGCCAGGCTTCTGTTCCTGACTGCCCGGCAGCATCAGGGAACCATGGAGCGTATGAAAGCCAAGCTTTCCCGGCTGCAGGACTGGTCCCTGGCACTGCGGAGCCGGTCTTTCGCACCGCTGGAACCCTGGCTGACAGACTACCTCCGCTCCGGCTGCCCGGCGCTCCATCACAGTGAGACCTTCCGCAGCGCCTATGCTCCTCATTACCGGCTCCTGCGGGATGTATATGCCATCTATTTCCCGATCCTGTATCAGGTGCAGAAGCTTCTGTCCGAAACAGATCGGGTTGTCATCGCCATAGACGGCCCCTGCGGCAGCGGCAAATCGAGCCTGGCAGATCTCCTGGCCGAACTGTTTCCCAGCCGGATTCTGCATATGGACGATTACTATCTGCCGCTGCAGCAGCGCTCGCCCGGCTGGGAACAGATTCCTTGCGAAAATATGGATCTGCAGCGTTTCCTGCAGGAGGCCCTGCTGCCCGCCAGCCGGGGTGAAGAAATCCTCTACCGGCCCTACAGCTGCCGGAAGGGACAGCTGACAGATTCCCGGATACTCCCTGCGGCTCCGCTGACCATCGCAGAGGGAAGCTACAGCCATCATCCGCTGCTTGCACCCCATTACGACCTGAAGATTTATTTAACCTGTCACCATCAGGAGCAGTTGGCCCGGCTGGCCAGGCGGGAACAATCCCACTTAAACGACTATCGGCAGCGCTGGATTCCCCTGGAGGAGGCCTATACCCGGGCCTGCCATATTATCCCGCAGTGTGACCTGTACTTCAATAATACACCGTTTTTTATGTGACCGCTTTTGCTCCTAAACCCCTGCGGAAGCAGGCTCCTTATGGTACATACGCCAGATTACCCATGCGAATCCGCCGCAGAATACCAGCAGGATCCCCTCCAGGGCCAGAACCGGCAGATATGCTGCCATCACCGCCGTCATGGCATCCAACAGGAAATGCGCCAGGACCGCCAGCAGATACCAGGATATTTTTTTCTTTTTCACTGCCAGATATACCAGATATGATGCCGAGATATGGAACAGGACCGCCGAAATCCTCTCCACACCGGCCAGATAGAAGTGCAGCGCCGGTGTCATGCTTAAAGCCGAGAGCTGGGCCATCAGCTGCTGCGACGTAGTTTCGTCCAATCCGGTCATGGGCAGCAGCATGCCAAGCTGCCCGCTGTTGATAGACACGGAGAGCAGCAGATTGGAAATACAGCTCATTCCCACGAGCAGAATCGCCTCTATACCACCGTGGCCCACACCATACATGATGGCATTCTGCTTATTCAGGGTCTTTTTCATGCACAGCTTCATAGCCAGATAGCGACCGGTCTCCTCAAAGATTCCTGCTGCCAGACCGCCGTACAGAGCGTACAGCCAGATATTGCCGGTAATTGCCGTTCCTGCCGCTGCGAACACTACCGTATGCAGGATCTGCTCCAGAATCAGTGCAAATACAATAAATGTGGCTGCGCCGATAAAGAAGCTGGATATTCTGGCCCCGGTCTTCCTGCGCACCATGATGCACAGGACAATGGGCAGCCCCACAACCACGATCAGAGATACCGCCATGCCGATCATATTGGCGACGGGAACGTTTTGAATTGTCAGGTTTTCCATATATGTTTTTCTCCTATTTAGAGTTCCGCAGACTTCTTTCCAGCGCCTTCCCGGCAGAGTAATTTCCGGCTGCCCTGCATCCGTAAATTCTCTGGGCGCTGGCCAGAAATCTGCTGTTTTAGAGTTCCGCAGACTTCTTTCCAGCGCCTTCCCGGCAGAGTAATTTCCGGCTGCCCTGCATCCGTAAATTCTCTGGGCGCTGGCCAGAAATCTGCTGTTTTAAAGTTCCGCAGACTTCGTCTGTTTATTTATACTTCACTGCCGTTCCGTAGGCGATAACCTCTGCAGCTCCGGACATAATCTGGGAAGAGCCGTACTTGACGCCGATCACCGCATCCGCTCCCAGCTCCCTGGCTTCATCCACCATACGCTTGACGGCGATCTGTCTGGCCTCGTTGAGCATCTCGGTGTAACCCACGATCTCACCGCCCACCAGATTCTTCATGCCTGCCATAAAATCTCTGCCCACATTTTTGGTCTGTACGATGGTACCTTTCACCATCCCCAATGCCTCCACTTCCTGTCCGGGAATATATTCAATACTTAGAAGCTTCATCCTCTTCTCCTCCTTCAATCTCCTTGATTCTGCCTGTCATAGCTACCCATACACCGATGATAATTAAGATGGGGATCCCGATAAAAAACAACAGCATCCCTATGGGCAGGGGATCCACACTGTTTCCCCACAGCATGACACCGATCAGCGCCAGCATCATAATCGTCATGATACCCGCTCCCAGCAGGGCTCCTCGCTGCTTCCGCCTGCGGATATCCTGGTGCTTCTCATTCATAAACCTCACTCCCTCCTTTTCCAGTTTATCCATCTGTTCCAGACAGGTATCCGCATCCAGGGTCTCCAGAGTGTGCGCCTCCTCCAGCAGCTGCCTGCAGAACAGCTGCGTCTTGCGGATACTTTCTTTCTGGCGATCCAGCGCCGCCAGCTGCCGCTCCAGAATATCCTCCAGGACACGTTTTCCGTCAAAGAGCTGCTTGATCTCTTCGATCGGAACCGCCAGCCTGCGCAGCAGCCGGATCTGTTTCAGGCGCTTCACATCCTCCAGACCATATTCCCGGTAGCCGTTTTCGGAGCGTCCCACCGTGAGCAGCTCCTGTTCCTCATAAAAACGGATATTTTTGCGGGTGATGCCCACCAGCTCCTCTACCTGTTTGATCTTCATGGCCTGTATCCTTTCTGATTTAAGTTCCGCAGATTCCCTGTCCGGTAATTCCCTTTTACAGCTTCCACCAGGGGGAAGGTCAAGCGTTTTTTATTATTTTTATCATATTACATCTGCTATTTATGATCAAGAGGGAAATTCTCCCTCAGGTGTAGTATTCCGCCTGGGCCTGCCACAGCTGCCGGTAGGCGCCGCTCTCCTCACCCACCAGCTGCCGGTGGGTGCCTACCTGCACCAGACGGCCCTGCTGTAATACCGCTATGCGGTCACAGAATCGGCAGGTGGACAGGCGGTGACTGATGGAGATCAGGATCCGCCCCTGCTGCACCGGCTCCTGCCGCTGAAAGAGCATCTCATAGATGGCCGCCTCCGCATAAGGATCCAGCGCCGCCGTGGGTTCATCCAGAATCAACACCGGTCCATTTTTGTACAGCGCCCTGGCAATAGCCGCTTTCTGGGCCTCGCCGCCGGACAGCTCCGTGCCGTCCGGTTCATAGTCTGTAAAAAGCGCCTGATCCAGTCCACGGGGCAGCCCCGCCAGTTTCTCCCCCAGCCCTGCCCGCCGCAGCGCCGTCTCCGCCCGCTGCCGGTCATAGCCGTGAGCGGCAGCCACATTGGCGCCCAGAGAAAAGGCAAACAGAGCAAAGTCCTGAAATACCGTGGACAGCAGCTGCCAGTAGTCCTCCTGCGGATAAGCCTGAATATCCCTGCCGTTTAATAATATCCGCCCCCGGGTCGGACGGTACAGACGGCACAGCAGCTTGATCAATGTGGTTTTGCCCGAACCGTTCACTCCCACGATAGCCAGCTTCTCCCCACCATGGATCGTCAGGCTGATATCCCGCAGGACTTCCTCCTCACTTCCCGGATAACTGAAGCTGACATGCTCAAAACGGATTTCCTGAACCGACTTTGCGGTCTGCCTCAGCTCTCCCGCTGTCATTGGCAGCGGCATCTGACCATAGCCATTCTGCTGTGCCTGATCCGGCTTTTCCGCCGGGAGATCCATATAGGCAAAATAGTGAATCAGGTGAATATTATTATTGCGCAGATCCGTAAATGTCTCTGCTATATTGCTCAAGGAAAAGATCAGCGAGGTCACTGCGCTGTAGAGCACCAGAATCTCCCCTATGGGCACCCTTCCCTGCAGGGTCTGGGCTGCGGTCAGGCCATAGACCGCCAGGCCGCACAGTCCCGTACAGAGAAGCTTTACGCTGCCGTAAAGACTGTCCGCCCGCATTTCCTTTCTTTTTCCCCGGGCAAAAGGTTCGTAGCAGCGCTTCCGGCTTTCCTCCAGCACCAGCTGCTTCTGCCGGAAAATCCGGGTATCCATCCCCAGATTCTCATCCGGCAGATAATTCATCGTATAGTAATCCCCATATCGCTGATATGCCGCACCCTGTTCAAATACCCTGTAACTGACATCCCATCTCCTGGAGGTCATACGGCAGGAAATCCAGGCGCAGCCAAAAGCGAAAACGAGTATTCCTGCCAGCAATCCGCCGGACAGCCTTGCACCATAACAGATGCACAGCAGCAGGGCTGTCAGCGCCGTGCTCAGGCCGCTGCATATGGCCTCCATATCCCAATACAGGCTGGCCATGCCTGCCCCGGAGACACTGATACTGCCGGATACCTGATCCCGCAGACTGCGCACCTCCTCACTTTCCAGCATCTCATAGGGCAGATCATAAGCCTTATCCGTCAGATGGATCTCATGGGCAGCAAAAAGATCACTGTACCCCACCGAAATCCGTGCCTCTAAAATGTTTTTCAGGATTGTCAGGAAAAAAGTCAGCAGTACGGAAAGTCCCGCATACAAGAGCAGCTTTTCCCGGCTCCTTCCTCCCGTCAGTTCTCCCAGAATCCCCGCCATGGCAATGACAGCCACGTATGGGCAAAATACTCCCAGCACGCTTTTGCCTGCCACATAGGCCAGCTGCCTTGGCAGGATCCGGTCAAATTCCCGGAGGCCTCTGCGGATCAGTCCCAGATCCTCCGCCAGGCTACGCCCGTTCTTCATTCCGTTTATTTTCTTCATTATGCCTTACCCTCCTCTTTTTCCTGATAGTACTGGCTCTGCACACGGAACATCTCCGCATATTTTCCGCCCCGGGCCAGCAGCTGCTCATGGGTGCCGCTCTCCGCAATACGCCCCTCCTCCAGCAGGATGATCCTGTCACAGAAACGGGTGGAGGCAAGCCTGTGGGAAATAAAAACTGCCGTCTTTCCCGCCATAAACTGCTGATACTGCCGGTAAATCTCCTGTTCCGCCAGCGGATCGAGAGCAGCTGTGGGCTCATCCAGAATCAGCACCGGCGCTTCCTTATACAAAGCCCGGGCCAACAGTAGCCGCTGCAGCTGCCCGCCGGACAGCTCCGTCCCGCCGGTGATCCGCCGGATCAGACAGGTATCCTCTCCCCGGGGCAGCGAGCGAAGCTTTTCCTCCAGGCCCGCTACCCGGATACAGCGCTGCAGACGCTCCCGGTCTATACTGCCCGTGGTATTCAGCGCAATATTATCCGCTATACTCACAGGAAGCACTCCGGAGCTCTGAAACACTGCGGAAAACAGTTGGTAATATTCCTCCGGGGCAAAGGCCTCCCGGGGAATGCCGCCTACCTCAATCCGCCCCTGCTGAGGATGCAGCAATCCGCACAACAGCTTGATCAGGGTCGTCTTTCCCGCACCGTTTTCCCCTACGATCGCCAGCTTTTCTCCCGGAGCGATCTCCAGATGCAGATGCTCCAGCACCTGATGCTTTTCTTCCCGGCCGTCCTCCCTGACCTCCGTATAGGCGTAGGAAATATCCTGCAGCCGAAAGCCGGGAGGCAGCTGCAGCTCCGGTCCCGCTTTTTGATAAAGTAATGCTTCTGCTTTGCCGGGCGCCGTTTTTTCCTCTCCCAGCTCCATATATTCCCGGTAATCCTTCACAAAGTTTCCGGCCTCCTGCAGCTTAGAGATTCCCTCCGTCAGCCGGCTCAGCCAGCCGCCCAGTCCCGTGATTGCCGCAAAATACAGGGAAAAGTCCCCCACCGACATATTGCTGTGAAAAAAAGAGTATAACAGATATCCGTAGGCGCAGCCATCCCGCACCAGGATAAGGCTCCCGCTGAACAAGAGTCTCTGCAGCTCATACCCGGCGGTCCTCTGTTCCAGCCCTCTCTTATGCTCCAGCGCCAGCCGGGCCATCTCCCGCAGCCATCCCGCCATATGATAGATGCGGATATCCTTCCCCTCCTGAAGCCCCCGGGTACCGTAGGCAATGTAATTCAATTTACGTCCCGCCTCCGCTTTCTCTGTCTTCAGGGACTGTTTCTTCCGCTCTGTCCGGATGCTGCAGCCCAGTTCCATGCCAAAGAGCAGCAAAAGCGCCAGCACCACCAGAGGATGAAGCATACACAGGATCGTGCTGTATGCCAGCAGACCGCCCGCCGCTTCCAGCAGAGCGGTGAGTCTGGGCAGATAAGTCACCATTCCCCAGTTGGGACTGCTGACGGCCCCTCTGGCCTTCTCCATCAGAATTTTGCCCTGATGGGAGGCAAAAAGTTCATAATCCAGATCCATGGTTTTCTCTTCCCAGGCCGGGATCCACCGGGTATAAAGCTGCGTCTGAGCATGGCTGGTGATGGCATTATGCACTGCCGGATCCGCCACTGACAGCAGCAGCCACAGGCCGCCGGTCAGGCAGAGCCGGATCAAAAGAGTCTGCAGGGAAACCTGGGCTGTGACACAGTCCAGAATCATTTTCGGGAGATAGAGAGTGACCAGGGAAAAACCGATCTGTACCATGCTCCCCAGAATCGGCAGCAGTTTGTTGCCGACAACATACTTTTCTATAGAATCTTGATATTTTACCATATTTTCCTCATGCTTTCTGTTGAGAACCATTGAAAAAGCCACGGTTTTACCCGTGGCCGATTACCATACCGATTCTCTTTTCCCGCATGAGAAGTCTCCGGCAGTCACCGCATATAAACCGGTTTGCTGCCCATAGCAAAAAGACCTCCAGCAGTCAGAGATATCAGGCATCATCGTATCGTCTTTACGGGAAAATGCAACACAAATAAGCGGGACAGCCCCACTCTTATCTGTTTCTGTTACTAACGCATTCTTCCGCAAGCAAAAATCAACACGACAATACCCTCTCTTTCACTGTTTTTTCTATGATAGCATATCCTGTCTGGAATAACAAGATATTTTTTGCTACTCTCTTCGCCCTATAATATCGTTCCATGCCTCCTCATCAATTTCTTCCTCATGGAACAGTTTCCTCTGATCCTCTTCTGTGATCCTGCGAATTACCCTGCACGGATTTCCCGCTGCAATACACCAATCCGGAATGTCTCTGGTCACAACGCTGCCTGCGCCAATGACGACATTATTTCCGATATGCACGCCGGGGCAGACTACAGTGTTGCCGCCCAGCCAGACATTATCGCCAATCGTAACCTCTTTTCCATACTCATATGCGGAATTGCGGCTTACCGGATGAATCGGATGACCGGCTGTATAGATCGCTACATTCGGGGCCATCTGGCAGTTGTCACCGATCCTGATTTTCGCCACATCCAGAAGCGTACAGTTGTAATTGGCAAAAAAATTCTTCCCCACCTCTATATGCTTTCCGTAATCACAGTAAAAAGGCGGATTGATAAAAGCATCGTCCGATTTCCCCAGCAATTCCCGGACCACCGCTTTGATCCCATCAAAATCGCTCCTGTCCATAAAATTCAGCTTCTGCAGGATCCTCCTGCACTCTTTTTGCTCTTCAAACACGCTCTCATCCGAAATATAAGCCAGTCCTCTGTCTCTGCGTTCCCTGTTGTCCATCAGCTTTCTCCTCCTGAAACAAATTTAATCTCCGCCTGTGCTCTTCCCCCAGAGCGCTTTCCGTAATCTTACAGCCTTTATCATAATACTTTTTATCCCTCTTATCAATAGTACGAATTACCTTACAGGGAGTTCCTGGCGCTAAATTCACTGCTTAAGTACCGCAAAAGCCACACTGACAGAGAATCAGTATCCTGATAATTGCTGCCCTACCTGTCTCCTTGTATGCAAAGGAAAATTGCACGGAGTGTAGGGTGGACCTCTGTCATTTTTTCGCAGAACATAGTCCACTTCTACCCTGCAAATACCCGATATATGCTGTTTTGCCGTAAAATTTATGCCCTATAGGAAAAAACTTTAGCTTTTAGTCCACTTTTTCATAAAAAAAGCGGACTGAAAAAGGCATTTTTTCCATATAGGGCAATTTTTTATAATATCCCGCATACTTCCCTGATATGGGAAGCCGTTCATTTATGTCAGGTAACCCTTAGTGCCTCCTGCTGCTACGACAGCAGCATCCTGTCGTTATTCAGCGCCCGGCCGGAGGCTTCCTTAAAGAGAACGAGCAGATCCGAAACCTGCAGCTTCTCTCTCTCCTCCCCTGCCACGTCATAGATCACGTTTCCGCCGTCCATCATCAGCGTCCGGTTCCCCAGATCCAGGGCAGACTGCATGTTATGGGTCACCATCAGGCAGGTCAGCTTCCCCTCTCTGACGATATCCCGGGTCAGCGCAAGCACTTTCTCTGCGGTGGCCGGGTCCAGTGCCGCCGTATGCTCATCCAGCAGCAGAAGCTTGGGCGGATTGATGGTAGCCATCATCAGAGTCAGAGCCTGCCGCTGTCCGCCGGACAGAAGTCCCACCGGCTGCTGCATCCGATCCTCCAGCCCCATGCCCAGAAGCGCCAGCCGCTCCCGGAAAAGCTTTTTATCTTCCTTAGAGATCCTTGACAGCCAGCCGCCATGTCCGGCCGCCAGCGCCAGATTTTCCTCGATGGTCATGCCCGGAGCGCTGCCCCGCATGGGATCCTGAAATAATCTGCCGATTACCCGGGCCCGGTCATGTTCAGGAACCAGTGTGATGTCCCTGCCGTCTAACAGGATTGAACCGCTGTCTGTGAAGAAGCTTCCCGCAATAGCATTAAACAGCGTGGATTTTCCCGCACCGTTGGCCCCGATGATCGTAATAAAGTCACCGTCCCTTACCTCCAGGGACAAATCGTCCAGCGCCAGCTTTGCATTCACGGTACCGGGATTAAAGGTTTTCGATATATGGGATAACCGCAGCATATCAAGCATTCCTCCTTCCGGTACGATGGGAAAAACGCCTCTTTAACAGCGGCAGCTGTTTCTTCAGATAAGGGCCGGATATGGCGATGACCACAATCACGGAGGAAACCAGCTTCAGCATAAAGGCAGGCATATTGAAACGAAGCGCAATGGTATATACCAGGCGGAAAATAAATGCGCCCAGCACCGCTCCCAGGATCCGCACCGGCACCTTTCCCTTGCCGGTAAAGGCATTTCCGATCAGCAGAGAAGCCAGCGCAATCGTCACCATTCCCGAACCGATATCAATATTCACCGACTTCTGGGACTGGGCCAGCAGGCAGCCGGACAGAGCGGTAAAGGAGTTGGCCACACAGAGACCGATGATGGTAGTAAACACCGGATTGATGGAGGAAGAGCGAACCATATCGGGATTGTTTCCGGTGGCCCGGATCGCCAGCCCCAGCTTCGTGCGCAGGAACAGAAACAGAAATACCCCCACCAGGATCACCGCAATGGCCGCCACCACGATCTTATACTGACTGCTGAGAAAGCTTCCCTCGAGAAGCTGCTTCATTTTCGTAAAAACCGTTTCTGTCTTATTCATATTCAGCAAAGAAGCATTTCCCATTACCGCAATATTGACAGAGTATAGGGCTGTATTCACAATGATGCCTGCCAGCAGACTGTCCACGCCCATCTTGGTCTGCAGCAGCGCCGTGATGAAGCCGGACAGGATGCCCGCTCCCATGGCCGCAGGAATCGCCAGATAGGGATGCCCGGAAATGGCAACTACCGCCCCGACGGCCGCTCCCAGGGTGAAGCAGCCGTCCGTGGACAGATCACAGACATTTAACATGGAATAGCTTAAAAACAGCGCCAATACCGTAAGGGAACTGATCAGGCCCAGCTCCAGCGCTGTCTGCGCCAGGCCCAGAAACGATGCAAGGGACATACTTTCTCTCTCCTGTTAATTCAAATCATCAAAGCTTTCGGCAGTGGTAATGGACTGTACCTTGGTGCAGTACGGAGCGAATACTTCCGAAATTTCATCAAAGTCATAGCCCAGTGCCGCACAGGTCTCGGTATTGACGGTAGCCGTGCCGTTATCGAAAGTCATTACCGGTGTGCTTGCCGGATCACTGCCGTTTACCAGAACATCGTAGATCATATTGGCAGTCTCCACACCCAGATTCGCATAATCTACGCCATAGCCCAGGAATGCGCCGTTAAGAGCAAAGGAATCTGCCCCGGTATACTGGGGAATCCCGGCCTCGGTCAGCGTCTCATAGATGGAGAGCTGGGCATTCATAATTGTGTTGTCGCTGGGAGTAAAGATGGCATCCACCTCATCGGCGATCAGCGCCTCCGCAGCCAGCATTACCTCATCCACCGTGGTACCCGTGCGCTCCACATAAGCAATCCCCTTGGCATCCAGATAAGCCTTGGCATCGGCGATTGCCGTGGTGGAGGAATCCTGCCCCATGTCATAGAGCAGACCGATCTTATCCGCATCCGGATCTGCTGCAAAAATCAGATTCATAACAGCCGTGGTATCCAGATAATCGGAAGTACCGGTGATATTGCTGCCGGGCGCTTCCAGGGAAGCCACAACCCCGGTGGAAACCGGATCCGAAACAGCGGCAAACACTACCGGTATCTGATTTTCCTCCGTAGCGGACTGCATAGCCATGGCAACAGGGGTTGCCACACCCACCATCAGATCCACATCATCGGCGATAAAATTCGCAATGATCTGGGACAGCACATTGGCGTCTGCATTGCAGTTATCATATGAGATCTCGAACGTCACACCGTTTGCCTCTCCCAGGGCCTGAAGCTGTGACTCAATATTGGCAACGATCTGATTGAGGGAAGCGTCATCCACATAATTGCAGATTCCCACGGAGTAGGTCTTTCCCGCACTGCCGGAAGCCTCCTCACTCTCACTGCCGCAGGCAGCTAAACTAAGCACCAACATCATGGAAAGCAACACTGAAATTAATTTTTTCATCTTCTTTTTCCTCCTACTTTTTTAGTCCGTATGACTAATACTATATGGGGGATAAGGCATAAAAAATCCTGTCCCCTCAAGCAACTTGCTGGGACAGGATGAATTTCCTGCGGTGCCACCCGGCTTGACACATTCCTATGATGTGCCCTCTCTGCGCATACCAACATATGCCAACCTTTGTTCACGGGGAGTTCTGCCCCGGCGCACATACTTGGAGAAATCCGTTCTGATTGCCCTCGGAAGTCCATTCAGTCCTACATTTTCCGCCGCCTTTCCACCATCGGCAGCTCTCTGGAGAAAAAAGGATAAGACTTACTCACTCTTCCTCATCGGTTTAATGCATTTTAACATAGGGCGCTGAAAAAGTCAACAGGAAAAATCATTGCAATTCTTTGATATATCTGCTGGGTATCGCATCTGACAGCCATACTTTTTCATTGCCTAGATAAAATTTTATTCCTTCTTTCCATGCCCTTTTGGCATCAATAATTAGTATACATGGCTTGCTATCATGGCGCTTTCCCACATTTTCAGCAGTTTCGACCTCTTGCGACAAATGAACATATTGCCTGCTCTGAGGTAATAAACCACTTTCCATAATTGATTGCATAAATCTTCTTGCTGTGCCATGATACAAAATGTCTGGCGGCATCTTCTCTTCTTTCAATATCTTCATCGGGATAGAATGCCCATAAAATGCTCTGATTTTCCCATCCTTTATTTCATGGCGTTTCTTCTCGGATTTTTTAATCATTTCGCTCAAATCTATTTCGCTGATATTCTTCCATTTCTCTGACCTATGCAATGCATCTAAAAGCTGTCCAATGGGAACCCAACCTTCTTCATCCATTTCCAGTTCATATTCCCATGGAGCATGACGCAAAGCATAGGAAACTTCTTTACTTAATTCTTCTAACTTATTCATGTTCTATTACCTCATATCCTTGGGCTATAAATTGAAACATTCCAACTCCATCCAAATACATGATATAGTGTTTCGGATTCCAATAATCAAAATCCTCTTTGTTAATATTCTTCAATTCTACTAACCATTCAGAATCTACTAATTCAACTATTCTATCATATGAATCATATAATTTAGGTGTAAATCTTGCTGATGTATGCTTATTACA
>JAGANP010000372.1 GCA_017624175.1 Lachnospiraceae bacterium
AAATCACCGCATCTAAGCCATTGGTTTAGGTGCTATTTTTTGCTCTTTTTCAGGAAGAAAAGACCAGAATGCCGGGATGGATTTTATAAAGATGCAACCTTAAGGTATAAACTGATGAACAAATGGAGACTTCTGTGGAAGCTCTGCATTTTTTATACTGGAGATGACAAAAGGGTTGATAAGGAGGGATGAGTGCATGAAGCAGGCGATGGTAATAGGAATTTTGACTGCCCTGTGGATGACGCTATTTACTGCCTGTGGAAATAAAACCGAATCGGATCCGTGGCAGGAGGTACAGGATATGACCAGTAACGTCAGTGATGCAGAATACGAAGAAGAGCATACAGACAGTGCAGCTATGGGCGATCATTATACGGTGGACACCCCCATATCCGATGTCATCAATGATCCGGTTTTCGGGGATTACGGCAGGCTGATCTTTCCGGTGGATGACTGGTATTACAGCGGGGATACGCTGGGGGAGCTGCATCTGACCTATTACAGTAATTTAGATCCGAATGAAACAGTGGAAATTACGAATTACATGAAAGAACATGCCGGTGCCGGTGACGTTATCTTTTACGACATTTATACGGAGGAGGAAAAGGCGGCTGACCCGGCAAAAGAAGATACAGGGCTGTTTTTCTTCAAGGGAACTCCCGGTGAACGGTTTGCGGTCTGTAATGCGGGCGGAGCGTTTGCCTATGTGGGAGCTATGCAGGACAGCTTTCCCCACGCCCTGGAGCTGTCTAAGCAGGGTTATAACGCCTTTGCTCTGATCTACCGGCCCGGGGCACAGACAGCCTGTGAAGACCTGGCCCGGGCCATTCAATTTATATTTGAACATGCTGAGGAATTGGAAGTGAACACCGACGGCTATTCTCTGTGGGGCGGCAGCGCCGGGGCCAGAATGGCGGCATGGGTTGGCTCCTATGGAACGGCAGCCTTTGGCGCCGATGCTTTTCCGCAGCCGGCAGCGGTCATTATGCAGTATACCGGATTAAGCGAATACAGCGAAAGTGATCCCGCCACTTTCGTGACGGTAGGAGAAAGCGATGGAATTGCCGGCTGGCGTGTGATGAAACGGCGGCTTGACGGTATGAGCGCATTGGGAATCGACACGGAGTTCCACTCCTATCCGGGGCTGGGGCATGGCTTCGGACTGGGAACCGGTACGGTGGCAGAGGGCTGGCTGGATGAAGCCATTGCATTCTGGCAAAGGCAGCTATAACCGGAAAGTATTTTCAGCAAGGAAAGCAAAAGCAGGACGTCCCTAAGAATCAGGTAGGAAAGGATGTATTACCATGAATAATTTTATTTTTGAAAACGCCACCAAGACTTACTTTGGAAAGGGCTGTGTCAGGGAGTATCTGGCCAGCCTTACCGCTCCCTATGGTCAGACAGTGCTGCTCTGCTACGGCGGAGGCTCCATTAAGCGCAACGGCGTCTATGACGAAGTGCTGGCGTGTCTGGAAAAGGCCGGACAGAAGGTGGTGGAATTCTCCGGCATTGGGGCCAATCCCACCTATGCCAGGGTACTGGAGGGAGCGAAGCTGGCACGGGAAAGCAAGGCGGATCTGATCCTCGGTGTGGGGGGCGGCAGCGTCATGGACTGCTGCAAGGCGATTGCTCTGGCGGCGGTTTATGAGGGCGACATCTGGACGGACTTCTGGGCAAGGCCCGGTGTAATTGATTTTGACCCGCTTCCCCTGGGGGTAATTGTCACAGTGGCCGGAACCGGCAGCGAGATGAATGGCGGCGCAGTCATTACCAACGAGGAGCAGAAGATCAAGACCGGGCGGGACTATCCCCGGTGCAACGCCAGATTTGCCCTGATGGATCCCACCTATACCTACAGTGTTCCGGAAAAGCAGATGGTATCCGGCGGATTTGATATTCTGTCCCATATCATGGAGACCTACTTCAGCGAACCGGATGAGGAGAATGTGTCCGACGACATTTCGGAGGCGCTGATGCGGGGCGTGATCCGTGACCTGCGGGCAGCCATCCAAAACCCGGAGGATTATGCCGCCAGGAGCAACCTGATGTGGGAGTCCACCATGGCGGAAAACCGTATCATTAAGCTGGGCAAGAGGATGGATTTTGAGTGCCACCAGATGGAGCATCAGCTTGGGGCATACACCGACTGCAACCATGGCGCCGGGCTGGCGGTGCTGCACCCGGTTTACTACCGGCATATCTACAGGGATGGGCTTGTCAAATTCCGGAGGTTTGCCGTAAATGTGTGGGGGATTTCCGCTGAGGGAAAAACAGATGAAGAGCTGGCTCGTGCCGGTGTGGAGGCATTGGCGGACTTTATTCGGGAGATCGGTCTTCCCACCACCCTGCGGGAGCTGGGGGTGAATGCATCTACTGATCTGAAAGCCATTGCGGATTCCTGCAACCTTGCTCCCGGCAGCTACAGGAGAATGACGCATGAAGAAATCCTGAAAATCTTCCAGGAATGCTATTGAAATAGAAGATGAGGAAAGGAACAGCATGAAAAAAGGCATATTTACCATAGCGATATTGGCGGTGCTGCTGGGGCTTGGAGGAGGGTATCTGCTCTCTGACGGACGGGGGACAGACGCTGACAGCGGAGGGATATCCGGGGAGGAGGACAGCGCCTTGGGCTATGTTACGGCAGGAACAGAGGAATATCGTGGCTTTCTCATCGACAATGTATTTCATTCCGTGAGCGAGGGAGACATTCACTACAATGTCTATATCCCGGAAAGCTATGATGGGAGCAGCCCATATGCCCTGTACTTTACCCTGCCGGGCTATGAAGGACTGTATTTCCAGGGAGTGGCTGCAAATCTGCAGTCTGAGGAATTTGGCTTTGAGGCGCAGAAATACAACAGCGAGATGATCATTGTGGCCCCGCAGTTAAGTGATTGGAGAGAAGCCTCTGCCAACCAGACCATTGCGCTGGTGGAGTATTTTCTGACAGCATACAACATTGATACCGCTAAAGTTTATGGCAACGGCTTTTCCGGCGGCGGAGAAACCATGTCCATTGTCATGGGCAAGCGCCCGGAGCTGTTTACCGCCTATCTCCAGGTCAGTTCCCAGTGGGACGGTGAATACGAATTGGTGGCGGAGCGGCGTCTGCCGGTCTATTTTGCCATTGGACGCAATGACGAATACTATGGCTCCGGGCCAACCCAGGAGGCTTATGATACCCTCCATGCCCTGTACGAGCAGCAGGGTCTGACCGAAGCGGAGATTGACCAGCTGCTGGTTCTGGACATTAAGGAACATGATTATTTTACCCAGCGGAATTTTTCCAATGAGCATGGCGGGGGCGGCCTTTTCGCTTATGACGAGGAAATCATGGGCTGGCTGTTTTCCCGGTAAGACAAGGAGGTATGTATGAAACGATATATGGCTTTTTTACTGGCTGGGACTCTTAGCTTAAGCCTTGCAGCCTGCGGAATCAGGGGCAGCGCCGATTCCTCTGAGGCCAATTCTTCTGAGGCTGATGCATCTGCGGCAGCTGCTTCTGCAGACAGCCGGACAGAAGCGTCTGTTACAGAAGAAAGTGAGGTATCTGCACCGGAGGCCGCTGACGGCAATACCGTTCTGACTGCGGCAGCCGACGCCCATAACAGCCAGGTCCTTTACCTATGGGAAGAGGGGAATGCACCGGCAGTCACCGAATACACCGAGAATCATGGGTATTATGCGGACGATCCGGACTTCCGTCCCTATCTGGTGAGCTTTCCGGTACCGGAGGGAACGGAAATAAAGGGGGCGGTGCTGATCTGCGCCGGGGGCGCTTTCCAGTACCGCAGCGATGCAAACGAAGGAACGCCGGTGGCCGAAGAACTGGCCAGCCGGGGCTATCAGAGCTTTGTGGTCAATTACCGCCTGCGTCCCTATACCCAGGAGGAGGGCGCTCTGGATCTGGCCCGTGCCGTCCGCTTTGTCCGCAAAAACGCAGACGTGTATGGGATCGATGAAGAGGATATTGCGGTCATGGGCTTTTCCGCAGGAGGTATTCTGGCCGGGGAAATGCTGCTGAATTATGACGGTCTGGTAAACGGTACAGCCCTGGATGCGGATTACATCCCGGATGCCCTGGATGAAGTTTCCGCTGATGCGGCGGCAGATGGGATGATCTATTCCTTTTATGGACGCTTAAGCGTGGGCAGTACGGATGTGGAGATGCTCCGTGCCGGGAATCTGCCGCCCACTTTTTACTGCTATGGTACCCGTGATCCGTTTTATGAGCAGTTTCTTGCCAATGCGGATGCGGTGGAGGCCGCCGGAGTACGGGTGGAGCGTCTGGAACTGGAGGGCCGCCCCCACGGCTTTGGCTACCGGGAGGACTGGTTCGACGCCTATGACAGTTTCCTGACGGATATATTCGGTAATCCGGAGGAATAAAAATGCGTGTTTTGGCGATTGGGAAGAATGGAAAAGGACAGGTGTATAAAATATGGAAAAAAGAAGATTAGGGAAAAACTTTTCGGTTTCTGCTGTGGGCCTGGGCTGTATGGGCTTCAGTCACGCCTATGGGGCGCCCACCGGGAGAGAAGAAACGGTGCAGATGCTCCGCAACGCTTATGAGCTGGGCTATACCTTTTTTGACACGGCGGAGGTCTACGGTACCCAGGAGGATCCGCATATCAACGAACAGCTGGTGGGCGAGGCGCTGAAGCCCATTCGCAATCATGTGCAGATCGCCAGTAAATTTGGAATTCACTTTGACAGAACCAGCTCCCAGGTCAATCGTCCGCTGATTCCGGACTCCCGGCCGGAGGTGATACGCTCTTCCGTAGAGGGCTCCCTGAAACGTCTGCAGACGGACCATATTGATCTGTATTTCCAGCACAGGATGGATCCGGCGGTAGAGCCGGAGACGGTTGCGGAGGTCTTGGCGGAGCTGATCAAAGAGGGAAAAATCCTGCATTGGGGCATTTCGGAGACAAACGAGGAATATCTGCGCCGGGCCCATAAAGTCTGTCCGGTGACCGCCGTGGAAAACCGCTATTCCATGATGGCGAGGCAGTATGAAATGCTGTTCCCTGTGTTAGAGGAATTGAGCGTCGGTCTGGTGGCTTTCTCCCCCATGGCAAACGGCTTCCTGACCGGGAAGTATGGAAAGGGCCAGCAGTTTGATCCGAAATATGACTACCGCAGCAATATGCCCCAGTTTACGGATGAAGCTGTGGAAAAGAACCGGGCGCTTCTTACCCTGCTGGCTCATATGGCGGAGGAAAAAAGCGCAACACCCGGCCAGATCTCCCTGGCGTGGATGCTTTGCAAAAAGCCCTGGATCGTTCCGATCCCCGGTACCCGTAAGCCGGACCGGATGAAAGAGAATGCGGGCGCAGCGGAAGTGAAGCTTACGGCGGAAGAAGTCCGAATACTGGACGATGCATTGGAGCGGATGGAGATGTCGGAGGTATTCGGCGGCTCAAGGATTGTAGAGAAAGAGAGGAGAAAACCGGTATGAACAGACCCTATGTGATTTGTCACCTTTTAAGTTCATTGGACGGAAAGATCAACGGTCCTTTTATGGCAACAGAGGCAGCGGGAGCTCTTGGCAGGGAGTATGGAAGAATCCGCAGTGAAATGAATGGTGACGCATGGCTGTATGGCACAACTACAGTAAAAGAATTTCTGAATTTCCGGGAACCGGTTTTAAAGGAATATGCGAATGTTCCGGAGGGAGATTTTGTTGCCGGTGATGAAACAAAGCCCTACTTTGTTGCGCTGGATACCAAAGGCGAGCTTGGCTGGGAGTCGGGGAGATTCTCCAACAGGGGGCGGGGCGAAGCCCATGTCATTGAGATTCTGACGGAAGCGGTTCCTCTGACCTACCGTGCTTATCTGAGAAAGCGCAAGGTATCCTATATTATTGCGGGAAAAGCGGAACTGGACTGTGAACTGGCCATGGAAAAGCTGCACCGGCTGTTCCATATAGATAAGCTGCTGATCTGCGGAGGTGGCGTGGCAGATTGGTCATTCCTGCAGGCCGGCCTGGTGGATGAGCTGAGTCTGGTGCTGGCTCCGGTGACGGATGGGAGCAGCGGTACGGCGTCTGTGTTTACACAGCTTCCGGCCCTGTGTGCGGGAAAGCCGGTGGAATTTGATCTGAAAACGGCAAAGCGGATCGGCAGCGGCGGCTTGCATCTGTACTATAAGACTAAAGGAGATTAACATAAACTGTCTGGCGCACCGCAGTCAATGGCGTATATGCACCCTTTGAGACGGCAGTGTTTCAGCTGTAACAGGGGAATAAACCTTTGGGTTATAGCTCATGAACGAATAGGAACTTCTGACGGAGGGTGCCCGGCGTTATAATGAAATTACCAAAAGAAAAGCAAGAAAGCGAGGGATGATTATGGAATTTGTAACCTTATCAAACGGAGTGAAAATGCCCATCCTGGGATACGGCGTTTATCAGGTAACCAAGGAGGAATGCGAGCGGTGTGTACTGGATGCCCTGGAGGTGGGATACCGCAGTCTGGATACGGCGCAGTCCTACTTTAACGAGGAAGAGGTGGGCTCTGCTATGAAAAAGAGCGGTATCCCCAGGGCAGAGATCTTTCTGACTTCCAAGGTATGGGTGGAGCATTACGGCTATGAAGAGACCAGGAAATCCGTGGAGGAGTCCCTGCGTAAGCTGCAGACTGACTATCTGGATCTGATGC
>JAGANP010000373.1 GCA_017624175.1 Lachnospiraceae bacterium
AAGGCATAGATACCTGCAATAATCAGTGCCACCACACCGGCAGCCAGGAACAGAATGATCCGCTGCAGATCCTGCACCCGGAAATCATACAGTGTGATCTTAAAGCATGTCAGCAGACACAGTACCAGGCCATAGATCCGCAGCTTCTTATCCTCCTGCGTAAAGCCCAGGATAATGCTGACCAGCCCCACCAGCAGCATCAGAATACTGGAGACAATCCGGTATTCAAAACGGGACACCAGGACCATATAGGTCAGAAATCCCGATATGACCAGCCCTCTCCATTTCACTGCCATATGAGATCTGTTCTGGAACGTATACAGGATAATCCCCAATCCCAACACCGTCAGGACCACATACAGAATCACTCTGTCAAAGTCTTTGGTGATCAGCGTCAGATAACAGATTGCTTCCGCCGTCAGCACCGTATAGTTGAATCCGACAATACCTTTGCCGGAAAACCTCTTTACCGTATTAAACAGCAGCTCCGCCAGCCACATTACGGCAATCATCGTCGGCAGTACCAGATCATTATCCAGCACCATCGGGATGTACAGCACCAGAGCACCGGTAACCAGCAGTTCAAAGAACGTCTGCCAATGGTTCATCAGCAGCACACTGAGCAGCAGTACGCACAGCAGCACATATCCATGGATACTGTCGTGATAGATCCACACCGCCAGCACCGTCCAGACGGTAATGATCGCATCCGCCGCCCGCAGCAGCTTCATCCGGTATGCCAGCAGCTTATACAGGATCAGCAGCACCGACAGCGTGACGGTTACGCTCAGACGTTCCTCCGCCGGGCCGCACCCAAACATAAGCAATGCTGCACCGGCCACATAATAGCCCTGCATCCAGCACAGGCCGCCGCCCCTGCGTCTTGTCAGGAAAAAGAAGAGGATACCCATAACCGCTATGCTGGCCATTACGCCCAGCCGGATCCAGAACTCCCTATCAGAACGGAGCGCATCGCACCCTGCACACCAGCCATGGGCCCATAACAGCAACCCTGCACTGATTCCGAAAGCAATATATATTCCCTGTACCTTTTCGGCACTGTCAGCAGGCATTCTCCATACGATCAGTTCTATCAGCAGGATGCTGAGCACAATAAATCCGATCATATAGATGACCCGCAGTTCCATTCCCAGTTCGGGATAAATCATCCCGGCGGCAAACCAGAATGCAAACACCGCCGCCCCCACGATCTGACCGATGCCAATGCCATAAGCCCATTTTTTCACCGGCAGCAAAATGCCCAGCAGCTGTACCAGCAGGATCATCGCCATATAGACCAGCAGTTCCCAATCACTGACCTGATCCAATGTATTCACAATCATCAGAAAACTGATCATGCATGCCCCGATACAGATGATCCGCAGTATACCCGCATCCTTTTTACGGCTGACAATCATCACTGCCACCGTAATCAGAACCGTAATCAGAATCGCCGCCAGTCCGTTGAAATTCTCCAGATAAAAGAAATTCACCATTGTGGTCACATACAGGCTGCCGATGCCCAGGGCAGAAAAAATCATAGAAAGGATCCTGCTTTTCTTCTTCAGCCCGAACTCAGCAGCGCCCCATACCAGCAGGCTCACTGCATAAAGCGCCGCCGCTTTCACAATATCATTCATATAATTGATCCCCAGCAGGATCAGCGCCGCCAGCACAAAAAGCACGCCGATGGTGCCGAATACACTGATCCCTACGGTGAATTCACGGGTTTTGTTTCCGGCAGGCCGCTGATCTTTCTGGGGCTGCCGGAAAGCTGCCGTCTGCTGGGGGGCACTCCCTGCGCTATATGTACCATAAATCTGCGGGGGAACCGGCTTTGTCTCTCCCTGGGGCTCCGCCCGGAAAGGCTCTGCCTGTGAAAGGGACTCCTGCCCTGCAGGCATCTGGGGCCGATCCGCTCCGGCCTCTTCCATGCGCTGCCGATACAGCTGACAGCTCCTTTCCAGTTCCAGTTCCAGCAAATCCAGGTTATGCTTCTCCTGGATCAGCCGACTGTCAAACTTCGAAAGATATTCTGTAAAATAGTGATCCCGGGATTCCGCTTTCAGCTGTCCCACCCTTTCCCTGATCCGTTCATAGATACCCTGCTGTTCCATCTCTCTCATACCTTTCTTTTAGTGGATCACATACTGCCGGTATTTTTCTGCATCCTGCTGATAACAGCTCACCTCCAGCAGCAATCCGTCTTCCCTGTATTCCTGCTTCAGGATCGTGGCATGTTCCATAAAGTAGGACGCCGCACTGCCCTGATCGTAGGGAAACAGCATTCTGCAGTTCACAAAGCCTGCATAGACCTTTTCCTTGATCAATTCGATCAGCTGCTCGATCCCGCTGCCCTTTCCGGCCGCCATATAGACCTGATCTCCCGCCACCCGGGGATATTCCCTGCCGCACAGATCACTTTTATTATACACGATAATCATGGGAATGTCACCTGCTTCCAGTTCCTCCAGAGTCTGTCGGGTGACTTCCATGTGCTGCCGGTACTGGGGATCCGATATATCCACCACCTGCACCAGCAGATCCGCATAGCATACCTCCTCCAGCGTGGAGTGAAAGGCCTTGATCAGTCCATGGGGCAGCTTATGAATAAAGCCCACCGTATCCACCAGGAAAAACGGTTTGTTATCCCCTGTTTCTATGGTGCGCTCGCTGGTCTCCAGTGTGGCAAACAGCATATCCTTCTCCAGCACCGTCTTATCCGATACCTGTCCGTACTGCTCCACCATCCGGTTCATGACCGTGGACTTTCCCGCATTGGTATACCCCACCAGCGCCACCTGGGGAATCCGGGAATGAAGCCGCCGCTTGCGCCGGACGTCCCGGCCCTGCTCTACCTCTGCCAGCTCCTTGCGCAGCTCGCTGATCCGGTGCTCGATCTTCCGGCGATCCAGCTCCAGCTTTTTCTCACCG
>JAGANP010000374.1 GCA_017624175.1 Lachnospiraceae bacterium
AATGGCAATCCGCTGCTGCTCTCCGCCGGAAAGGGTATTCAGGCGGCTGTGCTTTTTGGCCGACATGCCCACCAGCTCCAGCAGTTCCAGCGCTTTCGCCTTTTTCCTGCGCACATCCGACAGATACATGGGCATCATCACATTCTCCAGGGCCGACAGATAGGGCAGCAGATTGCGGGCATTGTTCTGCCAGACAAAGCCCACCGTATCCCGCTTATAGGCCACCAGCTCCCGCTCCGTCATGGTAAACAGGTTCTTCCCGCCCACCGTCAGGGATCCGGCGCTGGGTCTGTCCAGGCCGCCGATCATATTTAAAAAGGTAGATTTACCGCTGCCGCTGTTGCCGATCAGGGCGGTCAGCTCCCCCTCCTCCACCGTGAGATCCAGCCCCTGCAGCGCCAGCACCTCCGTCTGTTTGGTCTTATAGATTTTTACCAGGCCGTCCGCCTGTATCATTGCCTCCGGCATATCGTCCTCCGTTCCGGCGCCCTAACGCTCCGTTTCCTGCTGCTCTCCCGTCACCTGTCTGCCGTTCTCCAGCTCGATGACCAGATCCCCTGCATCCATCAGGCCGGTATCATGGGTGGTCATGACGACGGTCACCCGCTCCCTGCGGGTCAGTTCCCGAAACAGCCGGGCCACCTCCGCCGCCATGGCGCTGTCCAGCTCCGCCGTGGGTTCATCCGCCAGCAGAATCCGGGGCCGGTGGGCTATGGCCCTGGCAATGGCCACCCGCTGCTGCTCACCGCCGGACATCTCCGCCGGCATATGCTGCATCCGGTTTCCCAGCCCCACCAGCTTCAGGCACTCCTCCACCCGCTGGGCCCGGCCTTTCTTTACGCCCGCCAGCCGCAGGGAAAATTCCACATTCTGAAAAGCATTCATCGTGGGAATCAGGGATACCGCCTGAAACACGAATCCCACCTGCTTTCGGCGCAGATTCTCCCGGGCACGCTCGGACAGGCGGCAGACATCCTGACCGCCGATCCATACGCTGCCGGAGGTGGGGGTATCCAACGCCCCCACAATATTCAGCAGCGTGGTCTTGCCGGAGCCGGAACGACCTTTCAGGATCGCCAGTACCCCGGCGGGAATCTCTGCATTAATATCCGTCAGCGCCTGAAATTCTCCGCCCGTCACCGGAAATACCCGGCTCACATGGCGGATGGTGATGGCAGCCTCCGGTTCCCCCGCAGCCTTTACCTGTTCCATGGGTCTCTCTTCTTTCATAATCTATCCCCCGAATCTCCTTATTCCTCTCCCAGCTTCAGCGCCTTGGCCACATTCATCCGAAATACGATGAAAATCAGCACCGCCAGGCACAGCGCCATCACGCCTGCCACCACGCCGTAGAGCCGCAGCATATCCGCCTGTCTGGTAATCAGCTTCATCGGCAGCACCTGGTTGCTGGCTGCATAGGCCGTCTGCAGCATGGGCACAAACATGCGGGAGGATAGCTGTCCGATCCCCACACCCGCTATTATAGCAAAAACGCCGGAAAAAATCTGCTCATTTATCAGCATAAATAAAATTTCTCCCTTATGCATGCCGCTGGCCCGCAATACGCCGAACAGCATTTCCCGGGAACGGATGGACATGATCCAATAGATCTGATAGCCCACGGCACACAGGATCAGGGTCACAATAAAGCCCATGGTCAGGATGCCGTTGGTCCCCTGCAGCAGCGGATCGGTAATCACCTTTTCCAGATCCGCTTTCTTATCCACATATCTGGCAATATGGACATTATTCTGCTGTACCCAATCGTACAGCTCCTCCGTATCCGCATCCTCCTTTAAGGTGATCCATACCTCATAGGGCACCGTCCCCAGGGTTTTCTGCAGGGTGGAATAATGGGCAATTACCAGGAAATTGTTCTGGGTATTCACGCTGCCGTCCGCATTAAGGCTGACCGTTGTGGGCTCATAGCCCGGCCAGTAATCTACAAAGTCAATGATCGTGCTCCGCACTTCTTTCTGTGCGCTGTTGTAATACCGGATGGTATCCCCCGCCTTGTAGCCCTGTACCGTCTCAAAATTCCGGGATACCAGCACGCCGTCCGGTTCCACTGCCAGTTCGTTCAGCAGCTCATAATAGTGCCTGCCCAGCAGCTCCTGATCCAGCCAGGTGTTTTCTCCAAACTCCCGGGTGTGGATCCCCAGCAGGGTGATCTGCTGCCTGTCATAATTTTTATCAGCCAGATACGCATTTTCATCCCGAATTACCCGGGTGTAGGACCTGGCCATATCCAGAGACGCATATTTGCTGTAATCCGGCTCATAATAGATCATCTCGCTGCTGTTTTCCCCGGAAGCGGAAGCATTGGTATTCCATACCTCCCGGATGATGAGATCCGCCCCGTCCAGATACTCCCTGTTGTCCTGGGCGTTCTGCAGGATCGTCCGGGCCACCGTGGCATGAAACATGCCCAGGGACACGGTCAGGATCATAAAGAGCATGATAAACTGCTGCCTGCGGCCGTTTTTGATGATTTCCATAAAAGAAGCGTAGCTGGCCGGATGCCAGAACCTTCTGCCCAGGAAATAGATCCCCTTTACCAGCAGCGGCTGCAGCCGCAGGAACAGCAGGCCCAGACCCACGATAAACAGGGAGGAGCTGATATACAGCAGCGGATCCAGTGCCTCCCCCATCAGCACATCCTCCACCAGGGTGCTCTGGTTGCGGGAAAAGCTGTAATAGCCATACATCGACGCAGCCAGACAGATCAGATCCAAAAAGCATTTTTCCCACCAGGAACGCTTTTTCAACGCTTTCTGCTGCTTCAGACTGACAATGGACAGGCGGCTGTGCTTCAGGGCAGGTACCGTCATGATCAGGATGCAGGCGCCCATGGCCGCCATCCCGTAATACAGCACCTCCCGGGTCCAGGTAAGTTCCAGCTGTCCCAATACGGAAAATTCCAGGAAATTCCGGGCCGAGCCCAGGATCCGGCAGAATACCGCCCCCAGCGGCACGCCACCCAGGGCGCCCAGCAGCGTCAGGAACACACTCTGGTACAGATACAGCCTGAAAATCTGTCCGCCGGAGCTGCCCCGGCTCTTCAGCACGGAGATTTCATTGCGCTCCATCTCATACATCTGTCCCGAAATCATGAACAGAAAGGCGCCCAGCAGGATCAGCACCGGTATTTGCAGAATAAACAGCGTTGCCTCAATCCGGCTTTGCTTCTTCTCAAATCCGGCCAGAATCTCCTGATAGGCAGGCTCCGCTATGACGCTGCGGTACGGACTCTCCTGGGTCAGATAAGCGGTGTACTCCCGGATCTGTTCCACATCCGATGCTTTCAGATCCGCATATTCAAACAGGGCATAATAGGAGCAGGTGACGGTATAGCCCCCTGCATTCTCTCCGGTAAAAAGCTCCCGAAAAAGCTGCTCCTCCATGAAGCAGACCGCATTCATCTCCTCCGGGGTATTCTGCCAGTAGAAATCTCCCACGGCGGCTTCCTCATAGACACCGGTGATCTTCAGACGCAGCGTTTCCCCCTCCGGCCCTTTCAGGGCGTCAAATTCTATGGTCTCTCCCACCAGAAGCCCTGCATCCACCATGCAGGACTGGCTGATGACCACCTCAATATTCCCCTCCTCATCCCGTCCATCCGCCGAATACATCTCGCCCGCCAGCATTCCGGCGTGCTCCGGAAGTCCCGACATGGCGCTGAGCCGCAGCGAAATCGTCTGGGCATCCGACCGGTTCATCAGAGAATAGGCCTCGGCCTTGGCCAGACTGTAATAGCAGATGGTTTCCTTTTCCCGGACGCCCATCTCGTCATAGATCCCGTTCAGCAGCTCCTCTACCCGGCTGATGGTTCTGCCGCCGTTATCCTTTTTGGAGATCAGCACCAGCTGGTTCATGGTGGGCCACTGACCGTTTTCTGTCAGATAGGCCTCAAATTCATCCTGCAGCATCCGGTCAAAGGCCGCCGTCCGGTACAGGGGAAAGCTGACGACCGTTGCCGTCAGCAAAAGGCAGCCCAGCAGCAGGCACATGGCCATCCATTTCTTGTGCCACAGCTTCTGCAGCATTACTCTAAGCATAGTTCCATTCCCTCCGTCAGGCCCTCAATCACCCAATAGTTACTGGTATCATAGCCGCCTGCAATAAAGCTGCGCCGGACAATACTGCCGTCCGCTTCCACCACATTGACATACAGGCTGCCGTCGGTTTCCTTTACGGCCCTCCGGGGCACCACCAGTACATTTTCCATTTCCCGCAGTCTGGCGGTAACCGTAAACCGGGCACGGTTCCACCAGCCGCCATAGCCCGCTGTTCCCACGGACATATCGCTGATCAGTTCAGAGGGCAGCAGGATATAGGCATATTCCGACTGCAGGGCGCTGCTGACCGCCTGCCTGCCCACATTCGCCACCATCCCCGTGGTCTCTTTCTCCTGTTCTTCCCGGTCCCGGTAGGTCACCGTCACCTGATTTCCATAGGCCAGCAGATTGTTCTGATTTTCCAGGATCACATAGCAGGTGTTTTCATCCGCAATCTCGATCAGGCTGCTTTCCGGCTGCAGAATATCCTCCCGGTCATAGTCCGCCATCCAGATCACGATACCGCTCTGGGTGGCCCTGATGGCGGTGGTCTGATACTCCTGCTGCAGCTCGTCAATCTGCTGCTGCAGCTCCGCTATGGTCTCCTGTCGGCTCTCAATGGCCTCCTGATTCTCCTCTTCTCCATCGGCAATCAGATCCTGCAGCCTCTCCTGCTGCCTCTGGAGCTGCTGCTGCAGCCGCTGCAGGGCGATGGAATCCTCTGCCACCCGCACGGTGGCAATCACCTCCCCCTCTTCCACATGCTGGTAGAGCGAGGTCTGAAATTCCTGGAAATACACGGTTCCCT
>JAGANP010000375.1 GCA_017624175.1 Lachnospiraceae bacterium
AAGCGCCGACACAGGCGCCCACAGAAGCCCCGACGCAGGCACCCACAGAAGCCCCGACGCAGGCACCCACAGAAGCGCCGACACAGGCGCCCACAGAAGCCCCGACACAGGCGCCCACGGAAGCCCCGACACAGGCACCCACGGAAGCCCCGACGCAGGCCCCGACAGAAGCGCCGACACAGGCGCCGACAGCCACACCTGTGCCGACAGCCACAGCCACGGTTCCTCCGGTTACAGAGCCAACAAGCTATGTGGGCGGAATTGCGCCCGCCAGTAAGAGCCTGGCCGTAGGGGAAAGCTTTGTCATAACAGCCTCCTGTGAGGGGGTGACCATTCAAAGCATCACCTGGTCCAGCAATAATCCAGGAGCCGTGGCAGTGGACGGCAGCGGAGTAGCAACGGCAGTGTCTGCCACGGAGCAGCCCGTGCTTATTTCTTACTTTGCCAGCGGTGTGGATAGCGCAGGGAATGTGGTCAGCGGGCTGACTGCCTCCTGCAGTGTGACGGTCAGCGGCAATAAGGCGCTAAAGCTGGATAAGGTTACAGATCTGGTATACGTCGGGAATACGGTTACGCTTACGGCAATTCTGGAAAACGGATCGGAAACGGACGCACTGACCGTGGAGTCTTCCGACAGCAATATTGCCAAAGCGGAAATCTCCGGCAGAACCATTACCGTAACCGGTCTGGCAGGAGGAACGGCCAATATTACGGTAAAATATACGGAAAACGGTCAGACCATTTCTGCGGTCTGCATCGTATCAGTCAAGCAGGATCCCAGGCAGAACACTACCTCGGTGCTGAAAGATAAGGATGGCAATGAACTGTTTGTGCAGGAAAACAATACCTATCGCCAGGCATACTATGCGGATTATTATACGGCTGATAAGTTTTTCAAAAAAGGAGAAGCTAAATATACCGGCTGGCAGACAATTAACGGAGTTGTAAAATATTTTGACGCCAGCGGCAATGCCGTTACCGGTGAGCAGGTAATCCAGGGGGTAAAATATAATTTTGCCAGTGACGGTTCCCTGATAACCGGAACCGGCACCATGGGCATTGATGTGTCCAGATGGAACGGGAATATTGATTGGAATGCAGTGAAAAATTCCGGCGTTTCCTACGTAATCATCCGCTGCGGATATCGGGGATCTTCCCAGGGCAGCCTGATCGTGGATCCCAAGTTCCAGAGCAATATCAAGGGAGCTACGGATGCGGGACTGAAAGTGGGCGTATATTTCTTTACCCAGGCAGTGGACCGGGTGGAAGCGGTAGAAGAGGCTTCTATGGTGCTGGATATGATCAAAAGCTATCGGATCTCCTATCCGGTATTTCTGGATGTGGAGGCCAGCGGCGGCCGGGCGGACAGTATCAGCAAAGAGACCCGCACGGAAGTATGCAAGGCGTTCTGCCAGACCATACAGAATGGTGGCTATACGGCAGGGATCTATGCCAACAAGACCTGGCTTACCGAGAAAATTGACACCAGTCAGTTAAGCAGCTACAAGATCTGGCTGGCGCAATACAGTTCTACTCCCACCTATACCGGAAGATATGACCTGTGGCAGTACAAATCCACCGGCAGGGTCAGCGGTATCAGCGGTGATGTGGATCTGAATCTGAGCTACCTTGGGTATTAGAGTGAAAAAATATGGGATGTCTGTTCCGAGGTTGTGTAAACAGGAAAAATATGTTATAATCACAATATTCAGGACACGTTCTGCAAAGAAAAGAAACGTTGTGCAGTGTGACAGGCGACGCTTGCCATAGGCATGGAAAGGAAAATTATGAGAACTTATTTAGTAACCGGAGGCGCCGGATTCATCGGCTCTAACTACATTCATTACATGTTTAAAAAGTATGACAATGAGATACGCATCATCAACGTGGATGCCCTGACCTATGCGGGCAATCTGGAGAACCTGAAAGATGTGGAGAACCGGGAGAACTATACCTTTGTAAAGGCCAATATCTGTGACAAGGAAGCGATTCGCAAGGTCTTTGCGGAGAATGATATCGACAGAGTCGTGCATTTTGCTGCCGAGAGCCATGTGGACCGCAGTATCCGCAATCCCGAGGTCTTTGTCCAGACCAATGTGCTGGGGACGGCGGTGATGCTGAACTGTGCCAAGGAGGCCTGGGAGCTGCCGGACGGCACTTTCAAGGAGGGTAAAAAGTTCCTGCATGTGTCCACGGATGAGGTGTACGGTTCTCTGCCGGATGATGAAAATGCCTTTTTCTATGAGACCACACCCTATGATCCCCACAGCCCTTACTCCGCAAGTAAGGCCAGTTCGGACATGCTGGTAAAGGCCTACATGGATACCTACCATTTCCCGGCCAATATCACTAACTGCTCCAATAACTACGGCCCTTACCAGTTCCCAGAAAAGCTGATTCCGCTGATCATCAACAATGCGCTGCAGGGCAAGAAGCTGCCGGTGTATGGGGACGGTAAAAATGTGCGTGACTGGCTGTATGTGGAGGATCATGCCAAGGCCATTGATATGGTGCAGGAGCAGGGAAGACTGTTTGAGACCTACAATATCGGCGGTCATAATGAAAAGCAGAATATCGAGATTATTAACATCATTATAGAGACCCTGCAGGAGATGCTGCCGGAGGGAGATCCCCGCAAGGCCCTGGTGAGCACGGATCTGATCACTTATGTGGAGGACCGTAAGGGCCATGACCGGAGATATGCCATTGCTCCTGACAAGATCAAGGCTCAGATCGGCTGGTATCCCGAG
>JAGANP010000376.1 GCA_017624175.1 Lachnospiraceae bacterium
AAATTCATCACATAATAGGGTATCCCCAGCGCCTCCGCCACCCTCCTGGCATCGTCCACCGCCGACAGACCGCAGCAGCCTCCCTGCTCTTCCTGCAGCTCCCGGTCTTCCTCCTGCCAGATCTGCATGGTAACCCCGATCACCTCATAGCCCTGTTCCTTTAACAGATAGGCCGCCACCGAAGAATCCACTCCTCCGGACATGCCCACCACTACCCTTGGTTTTCTATTCTGCATCCTGATTTCCTTTCCCTTTGCGCTTACTCCGCTCCTTTTGCGGCATGCTTCCACACTATACAGACCGTCCTGCATACTATACAAAATACTGCGCCGGAAGCCTGGCATCCGACGCAGCTATTGTAACATATTCAGCGGCAATATACAAATCCCGGAATTCAGCGGTTTTCCTGCAAATACAGTGCCGCCCGGTTCTCCATCAGATCAATTACCTCCTCCAGCGTCTTTTCTCCGGCAAAATAATAGGATGCCTCCTCCTGTATGATCAGTTGCAGCTGACGCATCACCGGATCTGCCGGTACTGCCGAATTGATCGTATTCCAGATCATATCTGCATGACGCTGGGGCAGCGTATCGCCCTCCGCATTTCCCTTTTCGTCAAAAGCTCCGGTAAAATCGGCACTTTGGGTCTTCTGGGCTTCCAGAATCAGTTGCTCCAGTTTTTCCTGATTAGCCGGCAAACTGCTGCCTGTGCCGTTATCCGGCAAGGCTGCTGCCTCCAGGAAACACCATGCCGCATCTTCATGCTCTGTTTTGCCGTTTATCCCCAGTGGGGAAGAAATATAGAACACGCCGCCTCCCTCTTCCCGCTCTGCGGTAGGATACCCGATCAGCGTCATGGGTTCTCCATGCTCTCTCTCCAATCGGCTGATCAATGTGATCCCGTTCAGTGTTTCAGGCCGCATCAGAATCTCACCGTCCGCAAGCCGCTTTTCCAGATCTTTATCCGATAATCCCGCATTTTCATCGATCTGCAGATTATTAATCCGAGTCAGCAGACTGCGGAACCTCTCATTATCCAGATTGATCTGCCCCCTATCCGCATCCGCAAAGCCCTCCAGACCACGTGTCAGCGCAACGCTCAGAAGCAGCCCCTTTCTTTCTGCCTGATCCGGCAGACTCATCTCTCCGCCTCTCAGTATATAATAGGCATTGGGATACTCCTCCATGAAGTCCAGGAACTCCTCTATCGTCCAATTTGTCTTATTGTTCACAGCACTCTCCGGCACCGCTATCGTGTTTACGGAAAACCGCTCCGGCAGGCTGTATATACGGCCATCTATCTGCATTGCCTCCCAGATACTGGAAATATAATCCTCCCTGCTGAGAGAATCGCTCTCCTCCACATAGTCGGTGAGATCCAGCAGATATCCCTTCCGGGCATAGTTCAGATACTCTTCCATACGATATATCTCCACCAGATCCGGCGCATCTTGCCCCAGCAGCGCCAGCTGGATCGGATCCACTTCATCCGGTGTGTTCTTTCTGGTATACGCACGCAGTGTCAGGCGGTATTCAGGGTGCTGCTGATTAAAGGAAATGATCTGCTCCTTAAAAGTACTGGTATTTACTGCAGCAAGAGTCAAGGATTCCGCATCGGTCATAAGCCCCCACTCCAGCATAACAATCTGCCTGCTGGAATCGTTCAGAATATTGCTACCGCCGATAAGCCACCCGTTTTCGGTCTGCAGGATACTGCCCACAGCATTGCCGTCAATCAGATTTTCCGTCAAAGAGAAAGCAGACACCAACTCCCCGTTCTGCAATTCATAGAGGTAAACGGAAGAAAGATCCTTAAAATATAAACCGCTCCCCTCCATCAGCTGCACAGGATCTTTTCCATCTACTTTACCCAGTTCTTTCAGGACATTGCTGCCCTCCTCCCATTGCCAGATCGTCCACTGCTGGTCATCAATACCCACAGCCTGCTTTGTCAGCCGGATCAGATATACCCCTCCTGCTTCGTCACAGGCCAGTACATCATTGGCAATATACCTCTTTCGGCTTTCCTGATATTCCAGCCTGCAGAGAGGTTCCCCCTCCGCAGAGAATCCGTAAAAGCAGGTATCCGTACTCATATAAGTCCGGCCATTCTCCGCCATAAACAGCTTACAGTTCGTATGCTCCGAAAGATCCTCCTCTATGGCGCTCTCCCACTGCTGCTGACCATCCGCAGTATAGCAGCGCAGGAAGCAGCCACGCCGGTTCCAGTCAATATTTCCGCTTTCATCGGTTCCATAACGCAGCACTGTTAGCAGAAGCAGACGCTCCTGACTGTCTCCTCCGATTCCTACCTTTAGGATGAATTCTTCACTTGACAATGTAAAAAGCTTATCGGTCTCATCCGTCCGGAAATCATACAACTTCACGGTACCGCTGTTTTCCGGCACCATATAGATTCCCTCCTCTGCCAACGCAAAATCTTTCACCCCTTTAAATGCCTGCTCCGGCACAGTCAGATAGGTGGGCTGATATCCATACACCGGTTCTGCCTCCTCCTGTCCGCAGCCAGCCATCGCCAGCAGAACCACAAATAACAATATGCAATAAAATATTCCCGGCTTTCTCCCATTCTCTCTCATCATATTAACTTCCCCATATTATTTTTAAAGCCGAAATCGGTTATCCGTTTCGGCTTTTGCTGTATTATGAATTAAATCCATGACATTCCCACCTGGTCTCTGACACAGCTTCTGATTTTCCGAAACCACAGGTAGAACATTTCGTGGTTTTGGTTCCCTCTCTTCTCAGTTCCAGATCGGTTCCCCATGCATATGTATTACAATTTCTGACTACACCTGTGCGATACCACTCTCCCCATGAAGTAGAAATATCATTCATCGTACCGCCGCAATTCGGGCACATAGCCGCTCTGGTAATTACGGTAACCTCTGTCCCTGCTTCTGCCTCCTGCTCATGTGCACTAACCGTAACCGGTGCTGCAAATAAGGTAAGCGCCATAGACATTGACATCAAAAGCGTTGCTGCTCTCTTTACACGCTTCATTTTATTACCACCTTTTCAATAAATTTATCCATTCATATATGTTTTTATTATATAGCTTCATTACTTACTCGTCAACTTATTTTTATAAACTTTATTTACACCTAATATTTTGCCGGTTCTTCCAGGACAACTACTTTTACATCTTTTTCCTCTATCGCAGCAATCTGTTCTTCCACACACTCCCAGTCAGTGATGATTGTGTCAAAAGCTTCCGCCTCGCAGACCTTAATAAAAGAATCCACGCCGACCTTGGCGCCGGGAATCAACAGACATCTTTTTCTGCTGTTTTTCATCACGGTGCGCTGCAATACTGCCGTTTCGTCCGTTCCGTTGGACAGTCCGAAATCTGCAGTCAAACCGGCTCCGGTGAGAAAACAAAGATCAAAATGCAGACGGCTCACAAATTCATTGGCAAGGCTGTCAACTACAGAACCGCTTTGCCGCATTCGCCCGCCGGCAATGTACACATCAATATTTTCAAAACTCCTCAATGCCTTTCCGATATCAACCGAATTTACAACAATCGTATAATGGATTTCTTTCGGCAAAAAGGAAAGCATGATATACCCAAGGGAACCGCTTGTCAGATACACCGTGTCATTTTCACCAATCATACCCGCAGCATAGCGGGCTATCTCCTTATAATTGTCAAACACGGGCATTGTGTCAAAATCCCTGTCCACCGGGGGCCTCACGCTGACCTGCTGCGCCGCTATTGCGCCTCCATGTGTTCTCTTACATATGCCCTTTTGTTCCAGCATACGCAGATCCCGACGGGCAGACTCATCTGAAATCCCATACCGATCGGTTATCTCTGCAACGGTAATCTTCCCTTTCGTTTGAATGATTTCCGAAATTTCCTGGTGACGTTCTTCCATAAACATACGCATACCTCCTGCTAAAATTCTACAGTGAATCTATATTCACTTCCAATACAATACCACATAATCGGAACCAAGTCAATACATTCGGTAATTTCTTGCAAATTATTTTCTATGAAAAAACCGGTCCACACCTGGTGAACCGGCTCCTTTATCTCTTAATATTCGATCTTTTCTTCATGCTCACTGATATCGGACTTTGGCTTTTCCAGGCCCTCAATGGTGATGCCGTTCTTCTCCGCATAATCCCACAGGGCCGCATGGATTGCCTCCTCCGCCAGCAGGGAGCAGTGAACCTTTACCGGCGGCAGACCGTCCAAAGCCTCCATAACCGCTTTATTCGTAACCTGCAGGGCCTCCTGGATGGATTTGCCCTTGACCAGTTCGGTGGCCATGGAACTGGTGGCCACTGCCGCTCCGCAGCCGAAGGTCTTAAATTTTACATCCCGGATGATCCCGTCCTCATCAATATCCAAAAATATCCGCATAATATCGCCGCATTTGGCATTACCCACGGTGCCCACACCGCTGGCATTCTCTATCTCTCCCACATTGCGGGGATTCTGAAAATGATCCATTACCTTTTCACTATACATATCTGCCTCTTTTCTGTGCCTGCTTAGGTCTCAGCACTTATTCTGCTTTTTCACAAAATCTTCATATAACTGGGACATGGCTCTCAGCCGCTCCACGATCTCCCCGATGGCTGCCACCACCGTATCCATCTCTTCCCTGGTATTTTCCTCCGACAGAGTCAGCCGCAGGGAACCATGAGCGATCTCGTGGGGCAGGCCGATGGCCAGCAGCACATGGGAGGGATCCAGAGAACCGGAGGTACAGGCAGAACCGCTGGAGCCGCAGATTCCTTTCATATCCAGCATAATCAGCAGGGACTCTCCCTCAATAAACTGAATGCTGAAATTCACATTTCCCGGAAGCCGCCGGGTACGGTCCCCGTTCAGGCGGCAGTACGGAATTTTTTCATAAATCTGTTCAATCAGATAATCCCGCAGCTCCGTCTCTTTCCGAATCTTCTCAGGCATGATCTCCACTGCCCTCTCAATCGCTTTGCCAAAGCCCACAATACCGGGCACATTTTCCGTGCCTGCCCGGCGGGAACGCTCCTGAGCGCCGCCGTGGATAAAGCTGCGCAGCTTCAGACCGGATCGAATATAAAGACAGCCCACGCCCTTGGGACCGTTTACCTTATGAGCGCTGGCGCTGAGCATATCAATATGCAGCTCGTCCACATTAATCGGCAGCTGTCCGAAAGCCTGCACCGCATCAGTGTGGAACAGGATCCCTCTCTCATGGGCGAGTTGTCCGATCTCCCGAATCGGCTGCAGGGTGCCGATCTCATTGTTGGCATACATCACACTGATCAGGATGGTATCCGGGCGGATCGCCTCCTCCAGCTCCTGCAGCTTCACAATACCGTTCTCATCCACTCCCACATAGGTCACCTCATATCCCTGCTTCTCCAAATATTCACAGGTGTGCAGCACTGCATGGTGTTCGATGTTGGTCGTGATAATATGTTTTCCCTTGTTGGCGTAAGCCTCCGCCGCTGCTTTCAGCGCCCAGTTGTCCGCCTCGGAGCCGCCTGCCGTAAAATAGATTTCCTCCGGCTTTGCCCCCAGATAATCCGCCAGCGTCCGTCTTGCCTGGTTGACCGCCTTTTTGCTGACGGATCCCAGCGTATATATACTGCTGGCATTGCCGTAATTTTCACTGAAAAAGGGAAGCATGGCCTCCACCACCTCCGGCGCCGTCTTCGTCGTCGCCGCATTATCTAAATAGATCACTTTTGATCCCTCCTTTTTAATTCCTAGTAAATCACTAAGATTTAACAATATCAATATAGCACTCCCGAAATGTTCTGTCAACTCCTCCCCCGGAATATAATAACGCAAAAAGTATCAACAAGGGGATTTTATGTTGTCTTCTCTGAAAAAACACGCCTTGCCCCATACCCGGCATCCCCTGATCATGGGTACTGTCATACTGACCGTTACCGGGCTGATCACCCGGATTATCGGCTTCTTTTACCGTATTTACCTCTCCCGTTTGTTTGGGGAAGAGGGCATGGGCATCTATCAGCTGCTGTCCCCGGTGCTTTCACTGTCCTTTGCACTGACCGCCGCCGGTTTTCAGACAGCCATCTCCAAATTTGTGGCGGCCCAGACCGGCCAGAAAAATGCTGTCAGCCATCCCTACCGTCCCATGATCATGGGGCTGCTGCTGACAGTCCCGCTGTCAGTTGCCTGCACTGCCGTGCTCTATCTGGGCAGCGACTTTATTGCCGTCAGCCTGCTGAAGGAGCCCCGGACAGCCGCCATGATCCGGCTGCTGGCTCCCTCCGTGCCCCTCAGCGCCATTCACGCCTGCATCAACGGCTATTTGTACGGTATCAAAAAAGCCGGGGTTCCTGCGGGTACCCAGCTTCTGGAGCAGTGCTGCCGGGTGGGCTGCGTCTATCTGGTCTCCGCTTCCCTATTGGCCCAGGGGCTGACTCCCTCCGTCAATATCGCCGTGCTGGGGCTGACCATCGGCGAGGGCTGCTCCATGCTGGCCGCTCTGCTGGCTTTCTGGTATCATGCTGTGGGCAATACCGGCCTGCGGAGCGCCGCTGGCGGCTGCAGCCCCGTCTGCTCCAATGCTGACGGCTGCCGACATTCCTTACTCACCTACGGCCAGCTGCTGGGCATGGTGATCCCCCTGACTGCCAACCGGATCGTCCTGAATCTTCTGCAGAGCGTGGAAGCCGTCTCCATTCCCTCCGGACTGCGCACCTACGGCTATGACAATGCCACTGCCCTCAGTGTCTACGGCGTACTGACCGGCATGGCCTTTCCCATGATCTTCTTTCCCAACGCCCTTACCGGCTCCGTCTCCGTCATGCTGCTTCCCATGGTCTCCGAGAGCTATGCCCGGGGCGACCATGCAGGAATCCGCCGGGCCGTCTTCCGCACCGTGAAATACTGTTTTCTGCTGGGCTTTTCCTGCATGGCTTTCTTTCTGATCGCAGGACGCTTTATCGGAGAGACTCTGTACCGCAGCCCGCTGGCGGGACATTTTATCCGCACCTTGAGCCTGATCTGCCCCTTTCTCTACCTGGACACCACCCTGTCCAGTATTCTGCAGGGCCTGGGAATGGCCTCCCGGCTGTTTGTAATCAATGTGACGTCACTATTGGTTCGGCTGCTGTTTGTGCTGCTGATCGTCCCCCGCATAGGCATCCAGGGATATCTGTACGGGCTGCTGGTCAGCCAGCTCTTGCAGTGCGCCCTGTATCTGGGCTGTCTGTGGCGCTGTACCCTGCGCCGGAAATAGAGGAAAATAAGTCCACTATATCCCCACTTTACGGCTAGGTATGAGAAGAACTCCTGGCCCATGTGGACACATACATAAAAAATATACTTTCCAGTCCACTTTTTGCGCTAAAAAAGTGGACCGAAAGATATAATTTCTGAATATCAGTCCATTTTGCATGATTTTGTATGCTTAAGAAGCAGAAATCTTTGGGAAAAGTGGACTAAAAAGAAAATTTTATTGATAAAAGTCCACAGGAAGATATTGTAGATGTTTATCTCATTTCTACGGGAACAAAATACGGGCTGGCACAGGTTTTATAGAGTAAAGTTTTTGTCAGTTGCCTAAGAGAAAATAAATTGAGAGCACCAGAATCCCTGTTATAATGGATTTGTCAAAGATCTAAAACAACAGG
>JAGANP010000377.1 GCA_017624175.1 Lachnospiraceae bacterium
ATGCACCCCAATGAGGCCGGACGACAGAAAATAGCGGAGACACTGGCAGTTTATCTTATGGAAAACGAGGCAGAATAAAAGCGGAGGAAAAGAATGAAGAATCCCACGGAAGTCTGGAACTGGATAAGGAAGCACTGCAAAAAGGAGTGGAAGACGGCCTTTCTCAGTACCTTTGTGCCGGGGCTTCTGATACATATGCCCATTATGCTGCGGGATATTCCCAATCATGACGGGCTGGCCAGCATGTATTTTGACCAGATTATGATTACCTCCGGCCGGTGGTTTCTGACCGTGGCCTGCGGTATCTCCTCCTACCACACGCTGCCCTGGCTGATCGGGCTGCTGGCCATGCTGTATCTGGGGATCGCCAACGTGCTGCTGACGGAATTTCTGGAGGTAAAGCAGACCTGGGCCGTGCTGCTGATCGGCGGCCTGCTGGCGGCATTCCCGTCCCTTGCCTCCACCTTTGCCTATGTATTTACCATGGATGGCTATATGCTGGCGGTGCTGCTGGCGGTGCTGGCGGCTCTGCTGACGAAAAAATACCGGCTGGGTTTTCTGCCGGGAGCGCTCTGCCTGGCTTTAAGCCTGGGAATCTATCAGGCTTATCTGCCCTTTGCCGTGCTGCTCTGCCTGTACGGGATCTGGCAGATTGCCGTTTCCGATGGAAGAATCCGGGAAAAGATCGGAAAGGCGCTCCGCTATCTGTGGATGGGCATCATCGGTGTGGCAGGCTATTATGTGATCCTGCAGATTCTGCTGCGGATCCAGGGAAAACAGCTGGCCTCCTATCAGGGCATCAACGGCATGGGCAGCGCACCGGGGGCGGGACTGGCGGACACCGTCCTGCAGATCTACCGGGATTTTCTGGCTTTTACCCTGAAAGGGGATGTGTTTCTGAACAATCCTTTTGCCTGGGGAGCCATGATATTGCTGGGGATTTCCGTACTGGCCGTGTTGATTAGCCTGTGCCTGCAAAAAAAATGGTGGAAGAGTATATGGTTTTTCGCTATAATAGCGGTAACGGCGGTTGCCCTGCCGGTGGCGATGAATCTGATTCTAATTATTTCGCCGGAAGTGACCTATCATCTGCTGATGCGGTATCAGTGGGTGCTGCTGCCGATTTTTATGGTGGCGGCCTTAAGCAGGCACAGCGGACGGCTGCCCTGGGCGGCCTGGCTGGGGCTGATCGGCGGCGCCGTGCTGGTATTTAACTATGCGGTGACGGATCAGATCGCCTATTCCAACCTGGAGAAAAAATATGAGAAGACCTACGCCTACTGTGTGAGACTTTTAGACCGGATCGAGCAGACGCCGGGGTATTATCAGGGGATTCCCATTGCCATGATCGGCGTGGTGGGAGAGCAGTCCTATCCGGCAACGGATATCACCGGGGAGGTAACTGCCGGGATGATCGGGATCGGCGGGGACAGTCTGCTGTACACCGGGGCCAATTACCAGGCTTTTATCCGGAACTATCTGGGGGCAACGCTGAATATCCTGCCGCCGGAGGCCATGGAGGAAATGTATTACAGTGAAGCCTATCGGGAGATGGAGAGCTTCCCGGGGGTGGATTCCATACGGATCATAGACGGCATTATGTATATCAAGACGGAAAATAAGGAGTAAAGGGCATGGCGACATTATCCATTGTGCTTCCCTCGTACAACGAAGAACAGAATATTGCCAACACGGCAAAGGTATTGGCAGAGCTCCTGCAGCAGGAACAGATCGACTATGAACTGATCTTTGTCAGCGACGGTTCCCGGGACGGCACCTATCAGGAGATCCTCAAAGCAGCCCGGCAGGATGCCCGTGTGAAAGGGGCGGAGTTCTCCCGGAACTTCGGCAAGGAGGCCAGCATTTTTGCAGGCCTGCAGCTGGCCGCCGGGGATGCGGTGATCGTCATGGACTGCGATCTGCAGCATCCGCCTGAGGTGATTCCGCAGATGTGGAAGCTGTGGAACGAGGGATATGAGGTGGTAGAGGGGATCAAGACCAGCCGGGGAAAGGAAAGCTTTCTGCACAGGTGCTTTGCGGGAGGCTTTTACCGGATCATGAGCAGCCTGATCAAGATGGATATGAACGCTTCCTCCGATTATAAGCTTTTGGACCGCAAGGTGGTGAATGTGCTGCTGGAGTTGCCGGAAAAAAATACCTTTTTCCGGGCGCTGACGTTCTGGGCGGGCTTTAAGACCGCCAGCGTGGAATATGAGGTGCAGGAGAGGGCTTACGGGGAGAGCAAGTGGTCCTTTTTCAGCCTGATGCGCTATGCGGTGACCAATGTGACCTCTTTCAGCACCCTGCCCCTGCAGCTGGTTACGGTGCTGGGGATCATCGCCATCCTGTTCAGCGTCATACTGGCCGTGCAGACCCTGGTGAAATATCTGACGGGTACGGCGGTGGAGGGCTTTACCACCGTGATCCTGCTGATCCTGATTATCGGCGGTTTTATCATGCTGAGTCTGGGCATCATCGGGCATTATCTGGCCCGGATCTATGAAGAGGTAAAGGGACGGCCCCGCTATATTATCAGCAAAGTGACGGATAATATAACCGGGAATGTGATCGGCAGCTGGAAACGGCAGTCATAGGAGGCGCAGGATTTATGAAAAAAAGAATTGTCAGTATTGAGCTGCTGCGCATCCTGGCCATGATGATGGTGGTCATGCTGCATTATCTGTCCAAGGGCGGTCTGCTGACGCCGCTGACGGAAGAGTTTACTGCCAGAGCCTATGTGGCCTGGCTTCTGGAGGCATTTTCCATTGTGGCGGTGAATGTCTATATGCTGATCAGCGGCTATTTTCTGGTGGAATCGGGCTTTAAGCCGGGACGGCTGGCGGAACTGATCTGTCAGGTGCTGTTTTACAGCCTGCTGATCCCCCCGGTGCTGATGGCTCTGGGAATTCTGGATCCGGGGCAGCTGACGGTGTACCAGCTGCTGCAGTGCCTGTTCCCCAATCAGATGGTGCATTACTGGTTTATCACCGCTTATATCACCATGTATCTGTTTGCACCGGTGCTGGCGGCGGGAGCAAAGCATATGAGCCAGAAGCAGCTGCGCAATACGATCATGCTGCTGCTGCTGTTTTTTTCCGTCAGTAAGTCCGTGCTGCCGGTGCAGCTGGAGATGGATAATCAGGGATACGACGGTCTGTGGTTTATGTGCGTCTTCCTGGTGGCGGCCTATATGCGGCTGTACGGGATCCCCTTTTTGCAAAAAGGGAAACGGGCGGCGCTGTGCTATCTGGGCAGCTGTCTGCTGATCTACGGGCTGACCATGGGGATCCGGCTGATCTATCTGAAAACCGGGCATCTGGGAAATTTTATCCATTCGCCCTATGACTATAACCATGTTCTGACATTGTTTGCAGCAATTTCCCTGTTCTATGCATTTTCTAATTGGAAGCTTTCAGGGGAAAACTGGATCGGAAAGGTGATTCTGCGGGTGGCGCCCTGTACCCTGGGCGTATATCTGCTGCATGAACATATACAGCTGCGCATGCTTTGGCCGCTGTGGCTGGGAGCCACCCCGGACTGCAGTCCCCCGGCGCTGGTGCTTCGGGCTGTGGGCGCTGTACTGCTGGTATTTGGAATCGGTATCCTGGTGGATATGGTGCGCATCGCCTTATTTCGGTTGGTGAAAAAGTTCATTCAGAATAGGAGGAAGCTATGATTAATTTTAATGTGCCGCCTTATACGGGCAAGGAGATGGAGTATATCAAGGAGTGTGTGGAAAACCAGAAGATCTGCGGTGACGGGGCCTACACGAAGAAGTGCAGTGCGTGGATAGAGAAAAAGACGGGGACGGCCAAGTGCCTGCTGACCACCTCCTGCACCCATGCTACGGAGATGGCCGCCCTGCTGGCGGACGTGGGGGAGGGGGATGAGGTCATCATGCCCGCCTATACCTTTGTGTCCACAGCGGACGCCTTTGTGCTGCGGGGGGCTACTCCGGTGTTTGTAGATATCCGGCCGGATACCATGAATATTGATGAAAACCTGATTGAAGCGGCAATTACGGAGAAGACCAGGGCCATTGTGCCGGTGCATTATGCCGGGGTTTCCTGTGAGATGGATAAGATCATGGAACTGGCAGAGAAGTATCATCTGACCGTGATCGAGGATGCGGCTCAGGGGATTATGTCCACTTATAAGGGGACAGCGCTGGGTACCTTCGGAGACTATGGGTGCTTCAGCTTCCACGAGACCAAGAACTTCAGTATGGGCGAGGGCGGCGCACTGCTGATCCGGGATCCGGAAAATATCGAAGCGGCGGAGATTATCCGGGAAAAGGGAACCAACCGCAGCAAATTCTTCCGGGGACAGATTGACAAATACACCTGGGTGAACTTCGGCTCCTCCTATCTGCCCAGCGATATGAATGCGGCGTATCTCTATGCCCAGCTGGAGCTGGCGGAGGAGATTACGGCGGCCCGCATGGCCTGCTGGGAGAGGTATTATGAGAAGCTGTCTCCTCTGGCGGAGGCAGGCAGGATCGAGCTGCCGGTGGTACCCCAGGGATGTGCGCACAATGCCCATATGTTCTATATCAAGACAAAGGATATAGAGGAGAGGACAGCGCTGATCGAGACACTGAAAGCCAATGGAATCCTCAGCGTGTTCCACTATATCCCGCTGCACACGGCACCGGCGGGACAGAAATTCGGCCGTTTCCACGGAGAGGATAAGTATACGACACGGGAGAGCGAGCGGCTGCTGAGACTGCCCATGTTCTACCGGCTGACATTGGAGCAGGTGGATGATATCTGTGGACAGGTCAAGCGTTTTTATGGGATGGAGTAGGAACAGGGAAAGGTAGGCGGCATGCAGCAAAGGGCAAAACATATCAGGGGCGTGCTGCAGGCAGTGCTTGTCTGCGGCATGATCGTCCAGATCCTGCTGGGTCTGGCCTGGCTGATCAAAAATATGGGGGGATTGCAGAGCTTTCAGGAGAGCAGGACGCTGCTGACGGGGGAGAGCCAGGGAGCCGGTATTTACAGCGGTGTGCTGTACAGAGGCCTGGCGGGACTGCTGGCCTCCCATCTGTGGATTTTATACGGGATGCAGCTGGCGGCAGCACTGGCGGCGGGCTATGGGCTGATTGCCAGCTTTCTGCCCGGCAAAAACAGGCTGCTGAGCCTGTTGGGAACGCTGGCGCTTGTTACGATTCCCCAGGCGCTGCAGTGCCATCTGGCGGTACTGCCATGGTCTTTGGGCACCTCTCTGCTGGCGGGGGAGACTGCCCTGTGGCTGAGACAGTACCGGCGTTATCATGGAAGGCCGGAGAAGGAGGGTTCTTCTGCAGGCAAAGAACAGGCATCGGAGGCCGGAAATGTGCAGGAAATACGGAGGCTGGCAGGAATGCTGGGAATCTGGCTGCTGATGCTGCTGATCCTGCCGGTATATGCCTGGTTTATCCTGCCCCTGGTGACGGCTGCCCTGTGGCAGAGGAGAAAGGGCAAGGGGAAAAGGGGCGTATTGGCCTTTAGCCTGACGGTCCTGCTGTTGGGGGTGTGTACCCTGGGCGTAAACTGCGGATTCCGTCCGGCGGACTGGAACCGGCAGCTGGCCGCCGATGCCCTGAGCCGCTGGAGCTGGCCCTATTTTCAGGACAATTACGAGGTGTTTCCCACCACGCTGCATGAGGATATCGGGCTGGTGACGGCCAGGGAGGTATCCGCCTATGCGGACGGAGTGGAGCGGGTATTGATTCCGAAGCTGGAGGAGCAGTACGGGGTGGAGGAGACCACCGCTCTGCTGTGGGAACTGACCGGAATCTGCCTACGGGAGAATCTGAAGAAGGATGTAAAAAATGTGATCTGGGATCTGGCGGCCTATCATGCGGCTCCGCCGATCCTGGCCATGCAGCTGCGGGGCCGGGCCTATGAGTCCTATAGCGGCATCAATTATGAGCAGATGAAAAACCGGGCGCCGGTGCTGACCCGGTATTATGTGACCTATGGCTGCCGCTGGTGGTGGATGATGCTGACGCTGGCGGCTGTCATAGGACTGTGCGGACTGCTGACCGGCGGGAAAGGCTTCGGGAGAGCGGAAACACCGGAAGCCTCCGGCGCAGTTTTTCCGCAGGCGCAGAAAGCCCTGCGGGGCAGATTGCGGGACTTTATGTGCCGTTATCTTCCGGTGGGAATCGGCACGGAGATGATGATTCTGTGCTTTGTGTTCAGCGGCAGCGGCATCATGGATTATAAAAAGGCGGTGTGGGTGACGATGCTGTGGTATCTGCCTGCGCTGAGCCAGCTGGGCAGTGGAAAGAGGGTTGAAAAGTGGCAACAATAGCGGGCTGTCTTATTTTGTGCATATGGCTTGTGGGGATTCCCCTGCTGACAGGGGCAATTCCGGCTTTTTATGTGGATAACCAGAGGCGTTCTCTGTCCTTTATGTGGATAAGCGGGTACATGATTTCCTGGGCGCTGTTTCAGCTGGTGACGGTGCCCCTGGTGCTGCTTAAGGTACCCTATGGTTTTGCCGCAGCGGTAAAGCTCTTTGGAGGCGGTTCCCTGCTGCTGGCCGCAGTGGGCCTGTTTTTCCTGATCCGGATTTTCAGAAAGAGGAGGGCAAAGCTGTCCCTGGTCCGGGGAGAGAGCCGGGGAACGCTGCCCCACAGGATCTATTGGGGAATCTTTCTTGCGCTGTTTGCCCTTCAGCTGGTGCTGGCGGTGACCATGACCTATCAGGACGGGGATGACGCCTACTATGTGGCGGTATCCACGCTGACCGAGAGCAGCAATACCCTGTATGAGCTGATGCCCTATTCCATGGGGGCCACCGGGCTGGATATCCGGCATGGGCTGGCTCCTTTTCCGGTGTGGATCGCCTTCCTGGCCAGGATATCCGGGATCCCGGCGGTGAGTGTGGCCCATGTGGCGGTGCCGCTGGCGCTGATTCCTACCACTTATATGATCTTTTACCAGATCGGCCGTCAGCTGTTTGAGAAAAAGAAAGAGAGACTGCCGCTGTTTTTAAGCTTCACCGCCTTGCTGGTGATCTTCGGCAATTATTCTCTGTATACGGCGGAGAATTTTATGCTGGCCCGCAGCCGTCAGGGAAAATCGGCCCTGGGCAGCATCGTGATTCCCATGGTGCTGCTGCTGTTTTTCCTGATTCTGGACCGGGTGCAGAAGGGACTGAAAAATCAGTGGATGCTGTGGCTGCTGCTGGCGGCGACGGTGACGGCTGCCTGCCTGTGCACCACGCTGGGCACCATGCTGCTGTGCCTGCTGCTGGGCATAACGGGGCTCTGCAGCGGCTGGGTGTACCGCAGCTTCGGACTGGTGGTGAAGACCGCCCTTTGCTGTATCCCGGCGGTGGTATTTGCGGTTCTGTATTTTATGGTGTAGAAAGGGGGCAGACGCAGAATGTGGGAAATGATTGCGGAGCTGTTTCAGGGCTATATGGGAACGGGACTGATCGTGGGCTGGTATCTGCTGTCGCTGGTGTATCTGTGGATCACGGAGAAGGACCGGCGCAGGCGGGTGCTGCTGCTCTATGTGCCGCTGGCGGTGCTTATCCTGTATTTCAATCCGCTGTTTGCCCGCCTGATCTACGGCGCAGTGGGGGATGAGATCTATTATCGGATCCTGTGGCTGCTGCCCATGACGGTGGTGATTGCCTATGGGGCGGTGCGGATTTATGAACGGATACAGGGGCGGAAAAAGTATTTTTTCGGGCTGCTGTCTGCTTGTCTGGTGATCCTCAGCGGCAGCTGTATCTATACCAGCCCCCATTTTCATAGAGCGGAAAATCTCTATCACATGCCCCAGGCGGTGGTGGATATCTGCGATGCGATCCAGGTGGAGGGCCGGGAAGTGATGGCGGTATTTCCCAAGGAGATGCTCTCCTTTGTGCGGCAGTACACCCCTTTGGTCTGCATGCCCTATGGGCGGGAGATGCTGGTGGAGCGCTGGGGAGTGGAAAATCCCCTGTATGACGCCATGGAGGCCCAGGTGCTGGATATGGATGTGATCCTGCCCCTGGCCAAGACCTATTCCAGCCATTTTGTCATTGTACCGGAGAATAAGGAACAAACCGGAGAGATAGAGGAAAATGGTTTTATCTATTTTGATACCATTGACGGCTATGTGATCTATCAGGATCCCAGTGTATACATCGGGTTATAGAAAGGGGATAAGAAGTGAGAATACTTTGGGTGTGCAATTTTATGCCCCCTCTGATCGCACAGGCCCTGGAGCGGCAGTGCAGTAATAAGGAGGGGTGGATCGCCGGGCTGATGGAGGTGCTGCTGGCCTCGGACTGCGGAGTGGAGCTGGGAGTGGCGTTTCCGGTCTCTCCGGGAGAAAAGCTGCTGCGGGGAGAGGTACGGGGAGTCCGTTATTACGGCTTCCGGGAAAATACGGGAAAGCCGGAGCAGTATGATCCTGCCCTGGAACAGGATATGGGGGAGATCCTGCGGGACTTTCAGCCCCGGCTGCTGCACTGCTTCGGCACGGAGTATCCCCATACCCTGGCAGCCATGCGAGCCTACGGCAGACCGGACCGGAGCCTGATCGGGATTCAGGGACTCTGCAGCGTCTATGCGGATGCCTATCTGGCCAATGTTCCGAATGTGATATGGGATACTGCGACTTTCCGGGACTGGGTGAAAAAAGACAATCTGCTCCGGCAGCAGGAGAAATTCCGCAGGCGGGGACAGTGGGAGCAGGAGGCAATCCGCCTGACCGGCCATGTGGCAGGCCGGACCGAATGGGACCGGTACTGGACGGCAAAGTGGAATCCCCAGGCCCGGTATCATCTGCTGCAGGAGACTTTGCGCCCCTGCTTTTATCAGGGGGAGTGGAGCTATGAAAGCTGCCGGAAGCATACCCTGTTCATGAGTCAGGGGGATTATCCCATCAAGGGACTGCATTATCTGCTGGACGCCCTGCCGGCGATTGTCAGCGAGTACCCGGATACGCATCTGTATGTGGCGGGAAACTGTCTGCTGCGCAGCGGCATTACGGGGCATCTGCGGATATCCGCCTACGGCAGATATCTGGAGGAGCAGATTAAGGGGTATCGGCTGACGGAGCATGTGACCTTTCTGGGCAGTCTGACCGGGGAACAGATGAAAGAGCAGTATCTGCACTGCAACGCCTATGTCTGTGCTTCTTCCATCGAAAACTCTCCGAACTCCCTGGGGGAGGCCATGCTGCTGGGGGTACCGGTAGTGGCAGGGGAGGTGGGGGGAATCCCTACCATGATTGCGCCCGGCGAGGGATGGCTGTATCCCGGCTTCAGCAAGGAGGAAACCGGACAGCGGGAGCAGATCAGCCGGGACCTGACCGATCAGGTGCTGGCGGTATTCGGGCAGCAGGCGCAGGTGACGGAGCGGACGCAAAAGGCCCGGACCCATGCCAGGCAGACCCATGACGGCCAGAGGAATCTGCAGCAGCTGATTGCCCTGTATCGGGAATTGACAGCCGAGGAGTAACTTGCATGAAACTTGTATTTGTATCCAATTACATGAATCATCATCAGATGCCGGTAAGTAGGGAACTGGCCCAGCTATGCCTCAGGGAGGGAGGCAGCTATGCCTTTATCCAGACCGAGCCCATGGAGCAGGAGCGGATCGCCATGGGCTGGGGAGAGAGCCGGAAAGAGGCGGATTTTGTCCGAAACTGCTGGGAGGATGAAGAGGGCTGTCGGCGGCTGATCCGGGAAGCGGATGCGGTGATCTTCGGAGGCTGCGAGGAGGAAAGTTATATTGAAGCCAGACTGCAGGCCGGGAGCCCCGTCTGGCGGTACAGCGAGCCCTTATATAAGACGGGGCGGTATAAATTTGTCAGTCCCCGGGGGCTTCGGAAAAAATACCATGACCATACCCGATATCGGCACGGGCGGGTCTATCTGCTCTGCGCCGGGGCCTATGTGGCGGGGGATTTCCGGCTGGTGGGGGCTTACGGCGGGAAAAGGTTCCGATACGGCTATTTTCCCGAGTTCCGGCAGCAGGATCCGGAGAGCCTGATGGCGGGTAAGGATCAGGCGTCTCCGGGGCAGCTGCGGCTGGCATGGGCCGCCCGGATGATTGACTGGAAGCATCCGGAGACGGCGCTGCAGGTGGCGGCGGGACTGCAGAAGCAGGGGATTTCTTTCCGGCTGGATATGATTGGCGGCGGGGAGCTGCTGGAGAAGACAAAGGAGCAGGCGAAGGCTCTGGGACTGGAGCGGCAGGTGTTTTTCCCGGGATACTGCAATCCCGAAAAAACCCGGGAATATATGGAAAAAGCCCATATCTTCCTGGCCACCAGCGATCGGCAGGAGGGCTGGGGGGCCGTGGTCAATGAAGCCATGAACAGCGGCTGTGCGCTGATTGCCGGAAAGGGGATGGGTGCGGCTCCCTATCTGGTACGCCACGGGGAGAACGGCTTTCTGTTTGATCACAGAAAGCCCCGACAGGCCCGGGAGCTGGCACTGCAGCTGGCCCGGGAGGAGAGTCTGCGGCGGCGCATGGGCATTGCCGCCTATGAGACCGTGCGGGACCTGTGGAATCCCCAGGTGGCGGCCCGGCGGCTGTACGCCTGTATTGCGGCGGAATTAGACGGCGGGGAGCTGCCGGAGTATGAGGACGGCCCCTTAAGCAGGGACCGGAAGTGCCTGTGAGGCATCGGGTACATGCAGGGAGAAAGAGGATACGGGAGAGAGTCGATGGGAGCAAGGGAAAGGAAAGAAGCGCCGGAGCGGCCGCTGATCAGTGTCATCGTGCCGGTTTATAATATCAGGGAGTATCTGTCCAGATGTGTGCAGTCCCTGCAGAGGCAGACCTGGCAGGAGCTGGAGATCCTGCTGGTGGATGACGGCTCCACGGACGGTACGGGGGAGCTCTGCGATGCTCTGGCGGCGGAAGACGACCGCATCCGGGTGCTGCATAAGGAAAACGGCGGCACCTCCTCTGCCCGCAATCTGGGCATCGAACAGGCCAGGGGAGAATATCTGGGCTTCGTGGACAGTGACGATTATGTGGAGCCAGATATGTACCGGCGGCTCTATCAGGCGATCTGTGGGAAAGAGGACTGCCTGGTACAGGTGGGGCGGGACGAGGTGGATGAACAGGGAAAGCAGCTCCCCAGCATCTGTGAGATCCCGGAGAAAGAGCAGATTTTCTCCCCGGAGGAATTTCTGAAAGAGCTGCTGCTGCACCGGGGGGACTGTTCGTTCTGTACGAAGCTGGTTTCCCGGCGGCTGCTGGGAGAGGATCGTTTCCCGGAAAAGCAGTTAAACGAGGACTTTCATCTGATGCTCCGGCTGCTGCAGCGCACGGAGGGAGTGCTTTCCCTGCCGGTGTGCGGCTATCATGTTTTTTACCGGTTGGGCAGCAATACCCGGAAAAAGCAGACAAATGATTTTTCCAGAGTATTTGCGGATAATGTGCATAATGCGGATCTGGCGCTGGAGCTGACGGCGGAGAAGTATCCGCAGCTGCAGAGCGTGGCGGTGCGGTTCGGGCTGTACCAGAGACTGGATTATCTGCTGCATATTCCCATCAGCCGGATGGGGCGGGATAATCAGGAGTACCGGTCCATCGTCCGTTTCCTGCGCAGGCATGTGCCGGATACCGTAGGGTCCCCCTACCTGACGAAGAAAAATAAGCTGTATCTGCTGCTGCTGACAGCGGCGCCGAAGACGGTGAGGAGGGTACATCATTTGCGTATGCAGCTCAGAAAGAAATAGACGGCAATGAAAAAAGTCCGGCGGGAGGGGAATACACATTGACACCCTTTTTCAATAGATATATTATTTGAAGTATGCTGGTGCAAAGGAGCTGAAATACCATGAACGTCTTGTTAGTTGAAGATGATAAAAATATTCGTGAAATGGTCTGTGACTTTCTGGCGGTTGAAAATTATAATGTCATAACAGCCATTGACGGGCAAACAGCGATTGACCTATTTAAAGCGCATCCATTTGATATTGTGCTGTTGGATTTGATGCTGCCAAAGTCAAGCGGATTGGAAGTCCTGAAGTATATAAGAAGTGTAAGTGTAATTCCCGTTATTATCGCTACTGCTAAAGATAGCGATACGGATAAAATGCTGGGGTTAAATTTAGGCGCTGATGATTATGTTACAAAACCTTTTTCTCTTGTTGAGCTATTGGCGAGAATGAAAGCAAACATACGCCGTGCCACAGTATATAGCAGTGCAGACGGTTCCCATGATCAGATAATTAAATACAAGGATTTGACGATCAATGTCTCTGAATATAAAGTTTCTCAAAACGGTACGGATTTGAATCTGACGCATACAGAATTTGAGATTATCAGACTTCTTGCAACCAATCAGGGGCGGGCCTTTTCAAAAGAACAGCTTTACAATATCATTTGGAAAGACGCATATTACGGAAATGAAAATGTACTGAATACGCATATTAACCGATTAAGAAATAAATTATCTGGCGGGAGAGAAAAAAATACTTATATCAAAACACTTTGGGGAATTGGTTACAAAATGGAGGAAGAATAATGGTATTGCTGCTTGCTGTCATTTCCGTTCTATTATTCGTTCTCTGCTACAGAGAACATAGCAGGAACAAAAAAATAGAAAGCGATTACAAATACATCAACGCAAGACTTCTTGATATAATCAATCATGGTGAAAGCAATTATATTCTTATACCGTCAGATAGGAAAGTCGTAAAAGAAACTGCGGAGAACATCAACAATCTTCTGGAAAAATTTTACGGCAGGCAGATTGCGTACAATAGAAGTCAAAAGACGATTTTACAGGTCTTTACCAATATCTCACATGACCTTAGAACGCCTATTACCGTTTTGAAAGGGTACATTGAAATGCTTTATCTTCAATGCCAAAAAGAAGCTTTACCCCCTGCAATACGTACAACTGTTGATAAAATGCAAAGCAATTCGCAAGAGTTGGTTCATTCTGTAAATAACTTATTCAATATGGCAAAAATCCAATCCGGAGATATGGTTCTGAATATCCAAAAAGCAAACTTAACACAGGTTTGTCATGAAATTATTTTAGAGTTTTACACAATATTAGAAAAAGAAAATTTTCATGTAGAGGTCAATATTGAAGATAAACCGTTATATGCAAATGTCGATACAGAAGCCCTTGGGCGTATCCTTAAAAATCTGATTGATAATGCAATTAAATATGGAAGTACCGGCAAATTCTTAGGAATTTCCCTCTTTGAAAAAGATAACCATATTTATATTGCAGTGGAGGATCACGGAGCGGGTATTTCTGAAAAAGACAAGAAATATATTTTTACAAGGGCATATATGGCAGACAGAAAGAAAGGAAACGGATTAGGGCTAGCTATTTCACAAGGGCTTGCAAATTCTATGGGAGGTTCCATTTCAGTAGTCAGCATACCTCAAGAAAAAACAGTATTTACAGTCAGATTATAAAGTTAGAAAAAAGTTAGAAGGAAAAGAGAAAAAAGATAACTTTCTTCTGTATACTGTTTTCAGAAGGGAGGTCACAGGATGAATTATACAATAGAAACGCATCATCTGAAGAAAGTATATAAAGATAAAGCAGTAGTCAATGATGTAAATATCCATGTAAAAAAAGGAGAAATCTACGGTTTCGTCGGTCCAAATGGAGCCGGAAAAAGTACCTTGATGAAAATGCTGCTTAAATTAGTGCAAGCGAATTCCGGCGAGATCGTTATATTTGGGAATAAAGTCATGGAGAATGATTTTGAAATGTTGAAAAGGATTGGTTCAATTATTGAAAATCCGTATTTTTACGAAAAATTAACTGCAAGAGATAATCTTGACTTGCATTGTGAATATATGGGGTATCATAACAAGAACCATATCAAAGAAGTATTAGAGGGGGTAGGACTGTTAAAAGACGCAGATAAAAGAGTATCTCAATATTCTTTGGGTATGAAGCAACGTCTTGCAATCGCCAGAGCCATTTTAACAAAACCAGAACTCTTGATCCTTGATGAACCAATCAATGCTCTTGACCCGGAGGGGATACGGGAAATGAGAGAATTATTCCGAAAACTCAATACAGATTACGGAACAACAATTTTTATCTCCAGTCACATTCTTTCCGAAGTAGAACAGATTGCAGATACGATTGGCGTTATCCAAAACGGAAAACTGATTAAAGAAATAGCGATGTCTGATGTGCATAAGTATCAAACAGATTATGTGGAAGTAGATGTCGATAATATAGAACTTGCCGGTTATGTTCTTGAACAGGAATTCGGAATACAGAATTTCAGAATTGTTTCTGAAAGTCGCATGGAGATTTACGATTTAAGAAAAGATGTAAAAGAGATTTCTGCGGTATTTATTCAAAATGGTATCGGTATTAACGGTATTGGGCGCAGGCAAAATTCCTTAGAAGATTATTTCTTTCAAATTACAGGAGCAGAGGTGGTGGAAAATCCATGACACACTTGATGAAACTTGAATTAAAAAAAGTGGGATTGAAAAAATATATCCTGTTCTCAATTATCGGAATTTTTATTAGTATGTTTTTTCTGTTTGCGGGACTAAATGACAGTTCAACAATAAAATCGAGTTATGAAACAGCTTTTTCAACAGTAGGATTGATATTCTGCTTTTATTACGTTATCTTGTTTTCGGTTCTTGTTGCCGCCTACATCATAAACGAATACAACCATAAAACAATTCTGGTTATGTTCTCCTATCCGATCAACCGCAGAAAATTGATAATTGCAAAATTACTCCTGATAACATTGCTTGTGCTGTTTTCTATGATTGTCGGATATATTTGCTGCGGAGCATTTATTGTGATTGCAGACAGGTGTTGGGGACTTATAGAGGGGGAATTTAAAATTTCATTCCTGTTCTGTTGGATCCCCACAGCACTTAAAGCGATTATTACATTTTGCACATTAGGGATAGGAACATTTGTCATTGGCATGATTAAAAAATCTGTTCCAATGACCATCATAAGTGCAATGGTTTTCTGCTATATTAGACAGTTTTATATAGCTGGTATGGATTTATACGAAGAAAACTGGCCATTTGTGATAGGGGTGGCGGTAATCACAAGTATAGGGGTATGTTATGCGCTTACTTACAAAATCGGACAAGCGGATTAAGCTGTTCTCCGCAACGCAGCAATCAGCGCAGCCTTGACGGCTTTCCCTGTCTTTGCTGCCGTGCAGCTAAGAGAGCGCAATCGGAGAAACCGTTTACGCTCTCAAGCCACTGGGAAATGTTCGCATTTAAGCCCTGGGCTTTTTGGGTATTGCTAATCAAAATATTCCAGGGCGTAGACGAATCGCTCCGCCAGCTTTCGTCGGCCGTTGGCATTCAGGTGCAGATGGTCGGTTAGATTTTCACCGGCGTTGTCCTCATTGACCGTACCGTAGATATTATCCAGATAGGATACGGAATGGACATAGGCAATACGCTCCAGATTACCGGCATAGGTGGACAGGGAATAGCCGCCGGATTTGTGAATATCACTGCTGATATACTCTCCGTCTTCGTCCACATAATAGGCATAGGTGGGTGACATGACAATAATCCGGATATGGGGATAGGTGCTGCACAGCAGTTCCAGGCTGGCGTCCATGTTTCCGGCAAAGGTCTGAATATCCGTGGGATTCTGGTCATTGTACAGAGGCCGCTCCTCCAGATAGTCCGTGGCGTCATACATGATGACCAGAACGTCCACATTCTGAAAGTCCAGGGTGGACAGGGTATCGTAGGCATAACGGGCATCTTCCGGCACCGCATCTCCCATGGCGTTAAAGGCGCTTTCGTAGATGGAGGTATTCTGCAGTGTGATCAGTGTGGTCAGCCAGTACAGATTAAAGGCATCCATAGGATCCTCCTCCGGGAGAAAGGTTGCCTCCGAAGCGGCCAGATGGGAGTCCGCCACGGAACAGTTATAGATCACGGCGTCCGTCATTTCACTGACCAGATTGATAACGCCGTCGGCTGAGTCCCGCTCATCGGAAAAAGGGGAATTGCCCAGTACCACCACGGTCCGCACGCCGTCCGTATCCTGCCGCAGCTCTGCGGGCACGTTGACCATATTATCCAGTACTTCAATGGCGTCTGTGTCGTCAAAGTCTGCCTGGGGGTCGAAAAAGGAGGGGACACGGGTTCCCCAGTTGGAAAGCCGGAGGAAAACCAGTACAACACAAAGTACCAGCGCCAGTACAAAGACAATATGCCAGTTGATCCGGGATAAAAAACCGGCGGCAGGCTGGGGTTCATTGGCATCGGAGGCGGAGCGCTCTTCTTCCTGGACGGGAAGCTGCTCCTTAGTTGCAGGGGATTCCGGAGATAAGATATCCGCCTCGGATACGGTTTCCGATGCGTCCGCCGTCTGATCCAGATCAATGATCTCCAGATCCGGTATTGTTGATTTGTGGTGAGGGGTTTTTGGTTTCTGCTGCATAATGCACCTCCCTTTCTTCCATTATTTTACTATTATCCCGAGGAGTTGTCCATAATTATTCATTTCTAGAAATTAAGAATTTATGAATATCCCTTTTTTCCTTGAACCGGGGGCGGTATCAATGCTATACTTTAAAAGTGCAGGTTTTCGGATCGGGAGGAAGAGGTATAAGGATGAGAAAGTTGGTAGGACGCTCCGGCAGGCCGAAGAAGACGGCGGAGGAGATCATAGAGGAATTTCAGGAAGAATGGGATGAACTGGAATTCGAGGAAGAGCCGGAGGAAGAATATACAGAGGAAGCTGTTGAAGAGACCTATGACGGGGAGCCCATAGAGGAATATGAAGAAGAATATGACGGGAATTATCCGGAGGATGAGTTCCTGACGGAGGAACCCGCTGTTTATTGTGAAGAACTGCCGGAAAGGGAAGTAATATACCGGGAAGATAGGGATGAGCCGGGGGAATGTGCCGAAGCGTATGCCGAGGATGAAGCCTATGCCGATGAGGAACTGCAGGAGTATGAGCCGGAACCGGCGTATGCCGGGGATGAAGCTTTTGCCGATGAGGAGCCACAGGAGTATGAGCCGGAGCCGGCGTATGCCGGGGATGAAGCCTATGCTGAGGAGGAGCTGCAGGAGAATGGGCCGGAGCCAGCGTATGCGGATGAAACCGATATCGGGGAAGAACTGACGGCTTCTTCCCGCCGGAAGAAAGAAAAGGACCAGGACAAGGATCGGATTTTGGATCGTTTTATTCTGATTGCCGGTGCCGCTGTGTTGGTGATGGCGGTGATAACAGGCATTGTCCTGATCGGTTCCCGGCTGCGCAGTGCAGATGCAAAGGTCTATCAGGAGGCCGGAGCCCAGCTTGCCGGTGTCAGCCTGATCGGAGGCCAGGGACTGGATGCCATTGCCGATGCGCAGCAGGCCTATGCGGACATGCAGCAGGCCCTGGCAGCGCCGGAGCCGACACAGACGCCGGTGCCGGGGGACTACGATGAACAGGACTATACCCCGGATATTACTGTGAAGCTGAGCTTCAGCTCTATTGAAAAGGATTTGAAGATCAAGTTTATTAACCGGGAAACCGGCAAGCTGATCAGCAATGTTCCTTTCAGCGTCATGATTACGGATCCCAATGGTTCTACAGTGATGTGGTCTGACGATGATATGGATGGCATCATCTATAAAAAGAATCTGACACCGGGACAGTATAGTCTGGTGATGAATGAACTGACGGATGAAAAATATAAAAGCTATGGACTGGCTGCCGGAGAGCAGAAAGCGGAAGTTAAGAAAGAGATTGAATATGCAAAGGTAGATGTATCGGACGAGGTGAAAACAGAGTCCCAGGTGGATGTGGCCAAGGAGGATACCAAGATCAATGAGACAGTGGTAGAAAACTATCTGCAGGATACGGTAGCATGGGTAGAAAGCACCAGCACCATGATTTCTTATGCGGAGGTGGCCAAGAGCAATATTCCCGATCCCATGACGCTGGCGGTAAACAGCACCTTTTTCCGATTGTTCCAGGAGAATCCGCAAACGGAAG
>JAGANP010000378.1 GCA_017624175.1 Lachnospiraceae bacterium
CCGGCTCTGCTGTCTGCTGGGACTCCTGCGGGTCCTCCGTTTCTTCCGGCTCTGCGGTCTGCTGGAGCTCCTGCGTCTCCTGCGGTTCCTCCGTTTCTTCCGGCTCTGCGGTCTGCGGGGACTCCTGCGTCTCTTCCGTTTCCTCCGATCCTGCTGTCTGCTGGGACTCCTGCGTCTCCTGCGGCTCACTCGCCGCACCGGCCAGCTCTGACAACACCCCCTGCTGTTCCACCATGCCCAGTTCGGCGGCCCGCTGGCGGATCTCTTCATCGCTCAGCTGCGCAGGCTCTTTCTGGCTGTAACCCATCAGCAGGGCCGTCACCACGATGCCGATTCCCAAAGCTCTCAAATAGTATTTTAAACGTGTTCTTCTCATTGGTTAGTTCCTTTAAATAAATCAATTACCAGCTTTACTTCTCCTACACCCAGCCCCAGCGATCTGGCGATGGCCACATCGGATCTTCCCTGCCGGTGCAGTTCCAGTATTTTCTCATTGTTGTTGCTGTAGCTTTCGGACTCCGTCAGCTCCGGCTGCTGCAGCTGGGGCTCCTGCTCTTTTGTCTCCTCCTGCTGCGGCTGTGCCTGCTCCAGCACATGGACGGCATCCTCCGATACTTTCTGGGCCTGCAGCGCCTGAAAGGCAGGAACCACCACCTGGCGGGCCGCCTGGGCGGCTGCCTCCGCCTCTTTCCTGGTCTGCTGGGCTTCCCTGGTCACTGCCTCCACTTCCCGGCTGGCCTCCTCCGCCTCCCGGACTTTCTGCTCCACCTGGGTAGCGGTATTTTTCAGATTGTCATGCTTGGCGTTGAGCATATCATACAGAAACGTCATCTCCTGCTGGCTCCTGTTGATTTGCTCCAGCACCGTCTCCGAATATTCATTCACCGCCATAATCTTTTCATTGGATATTCTCTCCAGAGAACGCTCGGTCTTCTCCATGGAATATTCCATGGCCTCCTCCACCGTGTCGTCCACCTGACTGCGAATCCGTTCCATCTCCTGTGCCACCAGCGTCCCGATTTCCTCCCTGGCCAGCTTTCTGGTCTCTTCCGAAAGCTCCTCATTTCCTGCCGGAATCAGAAAACTCACCGCAAAAACGATGATGCCGATCAGCAGCAGCACGATCTCCATTGTACTCATAGATTGCCGATCCTTTCTAGATCTTTACATCAAATCCCTGACGGGGACGGTTCTTTATCACCATCTGATCCGCCTCCTGTTTCTTCCCTTTGCGGTCTCTGCCGCCGTTGCCATGATATTCGTTGCTTCCTTTCTCCCGGGCATCCGGCCGCTTATTCTGCCACAGCGTCTCATCCCCCTGTCTGACCTGGTGGGCCTTCTGACGGTCATCCTGCTCCCTGTCCTGGCCGATATTCATCTGATGGACAAGCCCCTTATTGTCTTCATTCTGCTTGATTGCCGAATAATCCTGCACTCTGGCAATCGTTGCATTTTCAATCGCACCTACAGCCATATCCGCCTGCCTTTCCGCTTACAGCCCTACCATCTTCACATCGCCCTGTACCCGCTCAAAACGGCAATATTTGTAATTGCTCTGAATCGCCTTGGATACATCCCGAATCACAATCGTAGTGCCGGGATATACCTCTCCCCGGATCTCCACATAGGCATTGTTCTGCTCTTCAAAATAGGACTGCAAAGCCTCCCATTTGGTATTTTTCTCATCCAGCTCCGCCTTTTTGGATTCTTCCAGCTTCATCAGGGACTTGAGATATTTCATCTGTTCCTGGGAAAAAGCGACTCCTTTCGCCTTTTTTTCCGCAAAGCTGGCAAGAATGGGCTGCACGCTTCTGATGACCTTCTGGATCTCCAGGATTTCTTTCTGCAGCTTCTGCTGCTCCTCCTTTACCCGGGGATTGACGCCCACCTCCACGATGGTGGCTGCCCCCAGATTGGCTCCCAGATTTTTCACCACGACCTTATTGCCGGCACACACATGTCCGCCGGTGATAAAGCCTCTCTTTCCGCTGACGGTGATCTCGGTTCCCGCCATAACCTTACTGTGCAGGATTGACTCCGAGGAGACATACCCCACCGCATTGGCTGTAGCGTTCTCCAGGAATTTGGCAATGATATTGCCGCCTGCTTCCAGATGGCCCTTGCCCATGCCGTTCATCCCCCGGGAGATCACGATATCGCCGCCCGCATAGACGGTAGCGCCTTCCACCACACCTTTGACGATGACATTGCCCCTGGCGCTTACGGCAAATCCCGAACAGACATTGCCGTTCACCTGCACACTGCCCTCAAAATCAATATTTCCCGTGCTGTTATCCACATTTTCCACTTCATAGATATCGGATACGAATACCTTGCCCTCCACCAGCATCACATGACCGTCCACTTCCGAGCTGATGGACATATGATCCTCGGACAGGGCAATATGATGTCCGAATTTCAGAACAGCCCGCTTCACCGCCCGGGGCTTCAGCTGCACGCCAAACACATTCATTCCCGGTTCACCGGGATCCTCGGGGATAAGCTGTGCCAGCATCTCCCCTTTTTGACAGTGATTGATGGTATTCAGATGGAAAAAATCCACGCTCCCGTCCTCTTTTAATGTGGGGGCAGCCCGAAGATCCGTATTGAAAAAATACTGCACCTGGCCGTCCCTGCCGTGGCGGGTCTCCCTGCCTGCCGCCACCACCAGATCCTTACAGTATTCTCCATCCTGAAAATGGTCCTGAAGCACACCCATCTGCAGCCCATAGACGATCTTATTTCCCCGCAGATCCCGGATGAAGTCCTCCATGGTGATGCGTTTTCCCGTCCCGGAGGGCGGATAAAAGCGGGCCGTCACTGTCATCTGATCCTCACTGACCTTCAGCTGATAGCTCTCCCGCTCTGCCGGACAGGGTCCCGGCGCCAGCGGCATGATCTGTACTGTCTCCGCAGTAACCGCATTTTTTAACATAGAAAGGTCATAGACCAGGTTACGTGCCCCAAGATAATCCATGACCTCATTGATACGTATTGCCTCTCCGCCTTCCTCGGGCGGTACGCATTTGATTCCATATCCCGTTCGGGTATTCACTAACTGAAAATATCCGTTTCTTGCCATCTTTTCCAAACCCCCGTCAATCTCTCCTGCAAAAGCCCCCTTGCCGTTTCTCTACAGATTCCCCAGTATCCCCATATAATTTCCCATCTTTACTTTCATCTTCTGCAGCGCTCTCGTATGCAGCTGGGATACCCGGGACTCCGAGACCTCCAGCACATTGCTGATCTCTTTCAGCGTCAGATCTTCATAGTAGTACAGCGTGATCACTTTTTTTTCTTTCTCTGTCAGCAGCTCCAGCGCTTCCCCCAGTACCCGGGTCAGCTCCTGTTTCTCCACATTTTCCTCCGGGCTGACAAATCTGGCCGCCGTATGCTGTCCGCTGTCCTGTGAAACGTCGCTCCCCTGCTCAATATACTCATTTAAGGATACCAATCCCGTGATCTTCATCTGGGACTGCCAATCCGCAAATTCTTCCTCCGTAATCCCCAGTCTCTGCGCAATCTCCTCATCAGAAGCGCCTTTGCCTGTCTCCGCTTCAATCTGCCGGATTACGCCGTCGATCTGCTTCTGCTTCTGCCGGATGGTTCTGGGAATCCAGTCCATCTTGCGGATCTGATCCAGGATTGCCCCCCGGATCCGCAGGCTGGCGTAGGTCTCGAACTTGACCTCTTTCATCGTGTCAAACTTGTCAATGGCATCAATCAGGCCAAAGACACCATAACTTACCAGATCATCATACTCCACATTGTAGCCCAGATACATACTGAGCCTCCCGGCCACGGTCTTTACCAGCGGTGCATATTCCAGAATAATCTTTTCCCGCAGCTCCGCTGATCCGGTCTTCATATATTCATCCCAGAGTTTTTTTCTTCCCGCTTCGTCCATGGTATCCGCCTTTCTGCATATGCTTAATCACGGGAAGCCTTTTCACCGCTCTCAGCCGTACCGTCTTTCTCTATGATCTCCCCTTCTGCCGCCAGACGTTTCTCATTCTCCCTGTCAAAATAATTCAGGATACTGCACAATGCCTGCCCCAATCCGTAAAACAGCACAAGGGAGCACAGAAGCGCTGTCATCCTGTAGATCAGACTATGCTCCCGGATCATGGTAAACAGACAGCAGAGTGCCCCTGCCACCAGCATCATCACCACCGGTATTAACTTTCTCTTCATGCCCTGCAGCCTCTCTTCTCACTTTATATGATGGATTCTTCCCTGCCCACCGCACGGATGTGAAACTCCCCCGTCTCCGGATAAAAGGTAACCGTCCGTCCGTAGTTTGCACCGGTGTCAGACGCCAGAACGGGAATATTCAGCTCTTTCAGCTTCTCCATCGACGCTGCCACATTCCGCTCACCGATCTGTATCATATCGCTCTTATTCTGAAACTGGAACATGGTGGCTCCTCCTGCCAGCTTCGCCACCATCCGGCTTCTGACTGCACCCATTTTCTCCATCTGCGCCACCAGCTCCACGATACCGGTGTCTGCAAATTTTGCGATATTCTGATTGCCGCTGCGGATCGCCGTACTGTCCGGCAGCATGATGTGTGCCAGACCGCCGATCTTGGTCTGTGGATCCCGCAGCGCTATGCCCACACAGGATCCCAACCCCAGCGTGGTCAGGCCGTCCGGGCTTTTGCAGGCTTTCAGATCCGCCATCCCTACTTTTATGATTTCACCCATCGGTATATGCCCCCCAGTCCCAGCTTACATAATGCC
>JAGANP010000379.1 GCA_017624175.1 Lachnospiraceae bacterium
CCACCACCCGGATCGGTCTTCTGACAGCGCCGCTGCGGGATCGTTTTGGAATGATCCATCATCTGGAGTTTTATTCCGTGGAGGAACTGAAACTGATTATTCAGCACTCCGCACGGGTGCTGGGGGTGGAGATCGATGAAAAGGGAGCGGTGGAACTGGCCCGGCGCAGCCGGGGCACCCCCAGGCTGGCTAACCGGATCCTGAAACGGGTGCGGGATTTTGCCCAGGTCCGGTATGACGGCCGGATCACGGAAGAGGTGGCCCGGGAAGCTCTGGATCTGATGGATGTGGATAAGATGGGGCTGGATCATGTGGACCGCAATATTTTAAATACCATGATTGAGAAATTTCAGGGCGGCCCGGTGGGCCTGGATACCCTGGCGGCGGCCATCGGGGAGGACGCCGGTACCATCGAGGATGTGGTGGAGCCCTATCTGATCAAAAACGGCCTGATCAACCGCACTCCCAGGGGACGTGTGGTGACGGAGTACGCCTATCGGCACCTGGGACTGGAGCCGCTGAGTTAAAAGGATGTTTGCAAAAGTGTTTGCAAAAGTTTTATAAAAAATCTGGGAATAGGCTTGTCTGTCCGCCGGTTCTGATATATAATGCAGATAATAGATATGGTATCCGAAGCAGAAAACGGATACAGATATAGTAGTATATGTCAGGTGATGCAGGAAAGGATGGAAAATATGTCTTCCAAAACAGATACAGAAGTAATCATCGGCGGAAAGGTATTTACCTTAAGCGGCTATGAAAGTGAGGAGTACCTGCAGAAAGTAGCCTCCTATATCAATAACAAGGTAAACGAATACAGCAAGGTGGACAGCTTCCGCAGGCAACCGTTGGATACCCAGGGAGTGCTTCTGCAGCTGAATATTGCGGATGACTATTTTAAAGCCAAAAAACAGATTTCGATTCTGGAAGAAGAACTGCAGCGCAAGGAAACGGAACTGTACGATCTGAAGCATGAGCTCATTTCCTCCCAGATCAGGCTGGAAAATATGGAGAAGAACACCAAGGAGCTGGAGACACAGCTCAGTGAGAACGCCAAACAGATCGTGATGCTGGAGACGGAACTGAAAGACAAGAGAACCAATAATAAAAAGCTGCCGGTATAAGGCAGCTTTTCTGTTCCTGCAGAAGGATATCCACGAGACGGAAAGGAGTGCCGGGAAATGGAATCACAAGGGAAAAAAACAGAATTGCTGGCTCCCGCAGGGAACAGGGAGGCCTTTCTTGGCGCAGTGCATGCGGGGGCGGATGCTGTCTATCTGGGCGGGGAAAAATTCGGAGCCAGGGCTTATGCGGACAATTTCTCCCGGGAGGAGCTGATTGCCTGCATCCGCTATGGGCATATTCACGGATGCAGAACCTATCTGACGGTAAATACATTGATGAAAGAGCAGGAGCTGGCGGAACTGGTGGAGGAGCTTTCTCCCCTGTATGAAGCGGGGCTGGACGGCGTGATTGTACAGGATCTGGGGGCGCTGCAGGTGATCCGGCAGCATTTTCCGGGATTGGCGCTGCATGCCAGCACCCAGATGACCGTGACCGGCCCGGCGGGGGCGGTGCTTTTGAAAGAGCTGGGTGTAACCCGGGTGGTGCCCGCCAGGGAACTGAGTCTTGCGGAGATCCGGCAGCTGCGGCAGGAGAGCGGACTGGAGGTGGAAACCTTTATCCACGGCGCCATGTGTTACTGTTATTCCGGCGCCTGCCTGTTCAGCAGTATTCTGGGAGGCCGCAGCGGTAACCGGGGACGGTGTGCGCAGCCCTGCAGGCTGGCCTATGAGACAGACTCCCCGGGAGCGTCGGTGCATCGGAAAGAGTATTACCCTTTGAGTCTGAAAGACATGTGTACCATAGAACAGCTTCCCCGGCTGATGGAGAGCGGTATCGATTCCTTTAAGATCGAGGGGCGCATGAAAAAGCCGGAGTACGCAGCGGGAGTGACAGCGATCTACCGAAAGTACATGGATCGCTATGCAGCCCATCCCCAGGAGCCTTTTTCTGTGGAAAAACAGGATCTGGAGAAGCTTTCCTGGCTCTATATCCGCAGTCGGCGGCAGGACGGTTACTATTTCCGGCAGAACGGCCGGGAGATGGTGACTCTGGACAGCCCCTCCTACAGCGGCAGCGACGAAGCATATCTGGAGCAGATCCGGCAAAAATATATAGAGGAAAAAAAGCGGCTGCCGGTAAGGATGAAAGCGGTCTTTGTCTGCGGACAGCCCGCACAGCTGCAGATGGAATACGGCAGCTGTCAGGTAAATGTGACCGGCAGTCCGGTGGAACCTGCGCAGAACAGGCCTGTCGCCGGGGAGGAGATCCGCAAGCAGCTGCAGAAGCTGGGAGAGACCAGCTTCGCACTGGAGGAGCTGGAGATTGAAACGGATGAGAGGGGCTTTTATTCCCTGAAAGAGATCAACCATCTGAGACGGGAAGCAGTGCGGCTGCTGGAGGATCGAATCATCGAAGAAAACGGCCTGCTCGTGAGCCGCAGCCGGGAGCAGGAGCACTTTCCCGGGCAGCCTGTGGAGTTTCCTGCAAATAGGGAAGAGGATTCGGGCGGTGTTCTTCGGCTGCAGATCACCACGGAAGAACAGCTTGTGGCCGTGGCGGCATATCTGGGCGGAGCACGGACGGGGTCTTCCGGCGACAAACCGGCAGAGCATTCCGGTGACAGACCGGCTGTATATCGGCAGAGGCCGCCGGTGGAGCGGCTCTATGTGGAGAGCTCTCTGCTGCTGAAAGCCTATACTCCGGCGGAGAGTCCACAGAAAGACAGAACCGGAGACGGCGGCAGGAAGCTTCGCCAGGCCCTGCAGCAGCTCCGGGAGTCGGGCGCAGAGGTGTGGATGGCCCTGCCCTATGTGCTGCGAAGCAAGGATCGGCGAGTGATGGAGCAGGCATTGGCTCTGTACGGTCAGGACAGGATCCGGGGATTTCTGGTGAGGAATCTGGAGGAGTACGGCTGGCTCCGGGGCCGGGCACTTTCCACACAGGCTGCCGCCGGAGAGGAACATTGCAGCGGCGACGTTTTGCAGCAGATCCAGCTGGATCATACGGTATATGTCTGGAATAGTTATGCGGCGGCTTTCTGGCAGTATAAGGGCTGCGGTCTGACCTGTCCGCTGGAGTTAAACGGCAGGGAGTGTCAGCAGCTGATGAAGCGGACAGGCGCTGGCGGCATGGAAAAGCTGATTTACGGGCGTATTCCCATGATGGTGACAGCAAACTGCATTGCGAAGACGGCAGGGAAATGCCTGCAGGGACGTTCGGATCGTGCAGAAGGTACGCTGACGGACCGGTACCGGAAAAAGTTTCCGGTGGAAATCTGCTGTGACGTGTGTCTGAATGTGATCTATAACAGTGTTCCTCTTTCTCTCCACAAGGAATGGGAATGCTACCGCAAGACGGCGAAACGATTGGCCTTTACCACGGAAAACGGACAGGAGCTGACAGAAATCCTGGACTTTTTTATGGAACTGGCCGGCGGAAAAAACCAGGGCAAACTGCCCTATGGGGACTATACCGCCGGGCATGAAAAAAGAGGCGTATTATAAAGGAGCAACATGCAGGAGTATATAACCACAATTTCCAAATACATCATCCCTTTGTGCATGGCTATTTATACCTTTGAATGCTTTTTTGTATTTCACTATCGGAAAGAGGAAGACCGGAGGGGGTGTTATGTGCGGCAGAGGATATGGATGGCAGTGCTGCAGCTTCTCTGCTTTCTGAATCTGACCATCGTGACCGGGGACGGCGCTTATCTGCTGTTCTGGGGATTTATGGAGCTTTTCTTTTTCCTGATCCTGAAACTGACCACGATTTTATATGAGCAGGTCAACCGCCTGCTGCTGAACAATATCTGTCTGCTTCTGGGTCTGGGATTTACGATGATTGCCAGACTTTCCGGCGTGGGAATCACAAAGGTATCCGACGGGCTTTCCGGGGCATACAGCATTTCCTCCAGTGTCAAGCAGTTTCTGATTGCGGTACTGTCCTACGGCATCTGTCTGCTGGTTCCTCTGCTGCTGAAAAAACTTCGGTTTCTGGACCGGCTGGCCTGGCTGTACAGTGCAGCGGGGATCCTGATGATCAGTATCGTGTTGATCTTAGGAGAGGTGACGCATGGTTCCAAGCTGTCCTTTTCCGTTTACGGTGTTACCTTTCAGCCGTCGGAATTTGTGAAAATCCTGTTTGTGTTTTTCCTGGCGGCGGCCATGTTTGAGAAAACGGATCTGAAACGGATCAGCCTGACAGCCCTGCTGGCCGGAATCCATGTGATCGTGCTGGTGGTCAGCAAGGATCTGGGCAGCGCCCTGATCTTTTTCGTGGCCTTTGTGGTCATGGTGTTTATCGCCACCGGCAGCTACTGGTATCTGCTGGCCGGGGCTGCGGGAGGTGCGGCAGCCTCGGTGGCGGCCTATTTCCTGTTCAGCCATGTGAGGGTGCGGGTGCTGGCCTGGCAGGATCCCTGGGCGTATATTGACAACCAGGGCTATCAGATCACCCAGTCCCTGTTTGCCATCGGCAGCGGCAGCTGGTTCGGCATGGGGCTGGGACAGGGCAGCCCCGGCGATATCCCCTATGTGGAAGCGGATTTTATGTTCTCCGCCCTGTGTGAAGAGCTGGGGGTACTGACCGGTATGTGCGTAATCCTGGTGATTCTCAGCTGTTTTATCATGATGATGGAGGCCGCAGCAGGGCGCAGAGACCGGTTTTATAAGCTGCTGGCTGTGGGACTGGGTACCCTGTATATTTTCCAGATTTTTCTGACCGTGGGCGGCGGCATCAAGTTTATCCCCCTCACCGGTGTAACGCTGCCCTTTATCAGTTATGGGGGCAGTTCTGTGCTGACGACCATGGCCATGTTTTTCCTGGTACTGGGGATACAGATGCTGGAGGAAACTGACGGAACGGCCCAAAGGAGGCAGAAAGCGGAGTCTGCCGGGGAAGAGGTGCCGGAAGAGGCGTCCGGTCAGAAAACGGAAGCCCCTCTGCTTCAGGAGCACCGCAGGATGAACCGGAAGATCCGGGGGCTGACCTGGTTTTTCGTGCTGCTGTTTATGGTTATGATGGGGTATCTGGCATATTTTACGGCTACCAGCCGGGAAAGTGTGATGAATAACAGCTATAATTCCCGTCAGGAGCTGCTTCTGTCCCGGAACTATCGGGGCAGCATTTACAG
>JAGANP010000380.1 GCA_017624175.1 Lachnospiraceae bacterium
ACTACATATGTCCCCACCACCTTAGGAAAAGTTCTGCTGGTACTGGTCCTGTTGGCCCTGCTGGCAGGCGCCGTTGCTTTTGCCAGAGCAAAAGCCGGGAAAGCCACTGACGTTTCCGTAACCAAGCCGAAGTCCGGCGGCAAGCTGACCGTCAAACAGCTGGTATTCTGCGCCATGGCCATCGCCCTGGGCACAGTACTGTCCAATATCAAGCTGTTCTCTTTCCCCACCGGCGGTTCCATCACCCTGCTGTCCATGCTGGTGATCTGCCTGCCCGGCTATTTCTTCGGGCTGGGAGCAGGACTGCTGACCGGAGTTGCCTACGGCGTGTTGCAGCTGATAATTGATCCCTATGTATTATATCCCATGCAGCTGGTGGTGGACTATTTTCTGGCCTTCGGTGCACTGGGACTTTCCGGTCTGTTTGTCAATGCAAAGAACGGCCTGATCAAAGGATATCTCACCGGTGTTCTGGGCAGATTTGTCTTTGCGGTGATCTCCGGCTGGATCTTCTTCGGCGTCTATGCTTGGGAGGGCTGGAATCCTCTGGCCTATTCCCTGGTGTACAATGCCATTTATATTTTCGCAGAGGCTGCTGTCACCGTTATCATCCTGCTGCTGCCCCCTGTGAAAAAAGCACTGGGCTCTGTCAAGAAGATGGCGCTGGAATAAACGAATTAAAAAGAATCCCGCCCTTTCAGATCAGGGCGGGATTCCTGCTATAGTTCAATGTCAATTCGATATTCCTCATCAATAAGCAGATAGCGGATATCCTGTTTCTGACACTGCTTTAGTATTTCCGCATTATCTCTGAGTACGGTTTCCAACGTGCAGCCCTCATCATCCATTCTGTTTTCCACAACGCTTGCATACTTTTTAATATCGCCGAAATGATTTGTAATATATTTTTGACTCATAACCAGGCAATAGTATTTTATGTGATCCAGATACTCAGGTTCAAAATCTTTCGACCACGCAAAGGGAATATAACACCCCTCGACAATCAGATTCTGTTCATTTTCAATGGCCGTTTTTATGATCTCACGCACAATCGGCCACAGGTAATCCGTCAGGGCCTTATCGTCACTCAACGGGGTAAGTGCCGTATTTCCGCTGCGGATCAGTCCCATCTTTAAGTGGTCTATGGACAGGTACGGGTATTGATATTTTTCCAGTAATCTTTGCGCAAGGGCTGTCTTCCCCGTGTGTGATGCTCCCGTAATCAAAATAATCATTTGTTTCCTCCGTAAAAATAACACTCCTAAATTCTCTCATTCCCGTAAATTTCTGCTGACAGTCTGGCCTGCAATCCCTGTTTTACCCGCAAGCTGTTTCCGGAAACAGCCGTTCTGTTTTCAATGATAAAGCAGCATTCCGTCTTATACTCCGATTATGGTAAAAACATCATGTTCGGTAAAAGTGTTTTTTACCCATGCATCAGCCTCCGTGATACACTCTTTCACTTCATCGCCAATGTATGCGGCTTTCTGTACCATTTCGTTCCATTGCTCTTCATTTACTTCCATTTCCTCCGTGCTGCAGTATTGTGGAATAACGCTTGCGAACAGTTCTTCTAACCCTAATGCGCATACGATATCATCATGAAGACATATCGAATCCTCTTTCCAAAAGGTTATACCATCAAAGTGGCCTTTTTGAAATTCATGATAAACCGTATTCACCATATCCTTCACTTCCACAAAGTATTTCATCAGCAGCCGCCACTCCTTTTTCTGCATTGATTTCAGTACTGCTGTCATGCCTCCGTCACACAGCAACCCAGGCTGGAGGAATACAGAATCTTCTCCCCCACCGGCAGCTGCATCAGTTTTCCCAGCGCCTCTTCATAGTATTTCAGCTGTTCTGCGTAACGGTTCCACAGTTCCCGGCCGGTATGCACCCGGTCGGTCTTGTAATCCACCACTACGATCCGGCCGTTCTCCACAAAAAAAGCGTCGATGATTCCCTGTATCAGCACCTTTTCTCCGGCCGGAAACTGGGGTTTCAGCCGGTCTGCACGAATGCCATAGACAAAGGGCTGCTCCCGGTGCAGCTCCCCTGCCCGATCCGCCCGCCACATGCGCCAGGCAATAGGATCCCGGAAAAAGCGCAGCAGCTGATTCTCCTGCAGCACCTGGTAATAGCTTTCCTGCAGTCTGCCCTCCGCCACCTCCTGTGCCAGCAGCTCCCGCAGATTATCCGTCAGCCGTTTTTCATCCGCTGTATGCAGAAAGGTCTCCCGGCTCTCCGGCAGCCTGTCATAGACACCCTGATACAGTCGCTCATAATCTACCAGCTCCATGACCTTGTGGAACGCATTACCCCGCAGCGTACCACCGGCCTCCTCCGCCTCTTTCCGGAAGTTCGGCACATAGGGTACCACCTCTTTTTGCTCAAAGGCCTGATAGGCAGCTTCGTCCTTTTCCTCCATAGCGGCGATCTTCAATTCTGAAACGCTGGTCTTGGTGTATAGCTGCTCCAGATGCGGATAGGCATAGGTATAAGCAAACCGCTGCTGCAGAGCCGCAATCTGCTCCGGATCCGCCCATAGCCCGGCCTGCTCCAGCTGTGCCGCTTTCCGGGCCAGATCCACCTGTTTTTCCACCGCTTTTCCTGACAGATCCTCTTCCTGCCACACGGTTACCCGCACCAGCGCCGGATCCAGAACCGGCAGAATATCCTCCAGATAGCTGCCCGCTTTCATAAAGTCCAGGTAGCTTAACGGGCCGGGAGTCCTCTGCTCATATTGCTGCCATAGTTCTTCCGCCTTTGACACGCAGGCCGTCATAATCAGCTTCTCTTTGGCTCTGGTCAGGGCCACATACAGAACCCGCAGCTCCTCTGCCAGGTTCTCCTCCCGCATCTTTTTGGACACCACCATTTTCCGCAGCGTCTTATTGCGCACCCGGCTTTCCGTGTTCATATAATCCGTTCCCAGTCCGAAATCCATATCCATCAGAAAGGCCTGGTTCACATCCTGCATATTAAAACGCTTTGCCAGTCCGGAAACAAAGGTGATGGGAAATTCCAAACCCTTACTCTTATGAATGCTCATGATCCGCACCACATCTGCATGCTCATCCAGGGATCCCGCCTCCCCGAAATCCACATCATACTTTTCCAGCTGTTCGATATAGCGGACAAAATGGAACAGGCCAAAATAGCTGGTTTTCTCAAAGTCAGAGGCCTTTGTCAGCAGCATCTCCACGTTGGCCCGGCGCTTGCTGCCTGCGGGCATGGCGGTGACATACTGCAGATAGTCATGCTCCCGGATGATGGTCTCCAACAGCTGGCGGATGGGCATGTAGATCGTATAGCTGCGATAGGTATTCAGGCGCTGGATAAAGCTGCGGCATTTCTCCGCCAGCTGAGGGTCCGGCTCCTGAGCTGCGCCGCCCGAGCCCGCCTCCTGCTGCTCACCGCCCGCCTCCACCGGCAGTTCCGCCGCACTCTGTACGGTCTCCCATAGGCTCACGCCACGCTTTGCGCTTCTCAGCAGTGCAATCTCCTCTTCCGTAAAGCCGCCGAATACCGACTTCATAACGCCGAACAGGGGAATATCCTGGGTGGGATTATCCAACACCCGCAGAAGCTGCAGCAGCTCCTGTACCTCCGTAGCCGCAAAATAGCCCGTCTTGGAGGAGATATACACCGGAATCCCCTCCGCCTCCAGCACTTCCCTGAACGTTTCATCCCAGCCGCTGCCGGTGCGCAGCAGAATCACCATATCCCCATACCGGGCGGGACGCAGCTGTCCCGTTGCCTGATCGGTTACCTGATATTCCCGGCGCAGCTGCCGGATCCGGGCAGCAATCATCCGGGCTTCCTGGGCCTTGGCGTTGATCTCGCTGTCCTTTTCCGGCTTCTCCGCCAGCAATAATTCACTGCAGCAGTCCGGCCCGGCCGGATACGCCGCTCCCACATACAGCGCCGCCCGCTCATCATACTCGATGCCGCCCTTATCCCGGCTCATCAGATTGGCAAAAATGCCGTTGACGGCAGACAACACCTCCCTGCGGCTGCGGAAGTTTTTGCTCAGATCAATTCGCTGGCGGCAGCTGTCCTCCCGGGTATAGGTCTCATATTTTTCCAGAAACAGCTCCGGCCTGGCCAGGCGGAACTTATAGATACTCTGCTTCACATCCCCCACCATAAACCGGTTATAACGGCCGTCCTCCTCGCCGGATACCGCCCACAGCAGATACTCCTGCACCAGATTGCTGTCCTGGTACTCATCAATCAGAATCTCCTGAAAATATTCCCGATACTCCCGGGCTACCGGGCTGGGCAGGATTTGATCCCCCTCCCGGCGTAGCAGAATCTCCAGCGCATAGTGCTCTATGTCCGAGAAATCCATGATCTTTTTCTCCTGCTTGCGCTCCCTGAACCTCTGCCCGAACTCCAGGGCCAGCTCCAGCAGCATACAGACCGGAGCCTGGCAGGCACGCATCTGTGCCAGACTTAAGTCCATGGGGGTTGTGAAAAACTGCTCCTTCAGCTGCTGCAAAGTATCCTTTATGTTACTGCGCAGTGCCTTCACCTGTTCCCGTTTATCTGCTGACACAGAAGGATCTTTTTTGACCGGCAGGCGGGCAAACTGCACCGCTGCCAGGCTTTGGGCGAAACGATTCATAGCGTTATTTTGCTGTGTCGTCCTCCCCTGCAGCTCCGCCAGCATCTCCCGCTCCTGCTCCAGCAGCGGGGCATACATGTAGGGACCGTCCGGCTCCTGGCAGATCTCCAGCGCCCGATCCAGGGTGTCCACACAGCCCTGCACCATCTTTTCCAGATACCGCAGAAGATATTGCCCGCAGACGGACTGCTCCCAGTCCGCTTCCTCCGTAAGGGCATAGTCGCTCTTTCTCTCCTCCAGCCACTGCTCAGGCCAGGGGCAGCTTTCCGCATACTCATGCAGCTTTAAAATGTGCTGCTCCAGCACGCTCTCCCGTCCCCCGGGACAGAAGAACTCCACACATTCCGTAAAAGCAGGATCCTGCCCGGCAAAATGCGCCTCCAGCATGGCCTGCAGCACATCCTGTTTCAGCAGCTTGCTTTCGCCCTCATCCGCCACACGCATGGCCGGATCCAGACCGATCTCCTGAAAATGATTGCGGATCAGATACAGACAAAAGCTGTCAATGGTGGTAATCAGGGCATTATGCAGCAGCGTCACCTGGCGCTCAATATGTTCGGACTGGGGATTCTCCTCCAGCTGCTTCTCCAGTCCCAGCCGGATCCGCTGCCGCATCTCGGCCGCCGCCGCATTGGTAAAGGTCACGATCAGCAGTCTGTCCACATCCACGGGATGGGACGGATCACAGATCATGCGGATGATCCGCTCCACCAGCACGGCCGTCTTGCCGCTGCCCGCCGCCGCAGATACCAGAATATTCCGCTGCCGCAGATCAATTACCTTCTGCTGCTCCGGTGTAAACGTAATGCTCATCGCATCCCCTCCTCTCCTGTGGTTTTCCCGGCTGTTTCAGGGGCTGTCTCCGCCTTCCCGCTGCCAGCCTCCGAGGCTCTATTCCCCAGCTGCTCTTCCATACTGCTTAAGACCTCCTGCTGATCCAGCTCCTTTAACTGCCGTTTATGATATCCCGGAATACCGGGATCAAAGCCGCACACCTTTTTATAGGCGCAATAAGTACAGGCCTCCTCTGTGCCTTTTTCATAGGGATTGATCTCCATATGTCCCGCCAGAATCTCCTGACCGATCTGCCGCACCTTGTGACTGACATAGTCGGATACCAGCCCCAGCTCCTGACTGCTCATAATCGAGGAGCGGGCGGAATAGCTGCCGTCCTTCTTTTTTTCCACCGGAATCACGCTGGATCTGTCTCCCAACTCCCGATCCAGCCGCTCAATGATATCCGCCTCCCCGCACACGACGCCGTTCAACCGCAGCTGCTCCAGAATCTGTGCATTGACCTCTTCCGGGCTTAGCTCCACCTGGGACTCCACCGTAGGATCCGTCACATGATAGTATAACAACGCCGCCGGTACGATCTCCTTATCGGGGTGTCTGCGGGCCTCCAGCTCCATGGCCGCATTCATATACACCACCAGCTGCAGCTGCAGCCCGTAGTACAGTGCCGCCAGATCAAAACGGCGGTCCCCGGACTTATAATCAATGACTTTTACATATACCCGATCTTCACTCTCCGAAATATCCACCCGGTCAATGCGCCCCTGCAGCCGCATTTTTTCCTGATCGGACAGGGCGATATTCACCGCCTCCAGCCGGTCCGCCATATGGAAAGAAATCTCATGGCCCTCCGGAATAAAGCTGCCCTTCTGCAGCTGCTTCTGCAGCACCCGCACCGTTCTTTTCAGGATCCGGCTCATGCGCCGGATGCCGTAGGCGCTGCGGGCGCTGGCGTAGAGCACGCTGCTCCCGTACTCCGCTGCGAACTGCTCCATAGCCTCTTCCACGGCCCGATCTCCCCACTCCTGGGGAAACGTAAACCAGGTATATTCACTTTCCTCCAACCGCCCGGCAAAGGCATCCAGCACCTGGTGAAAGGCGTTGCCCATGTCCACGCTCTCAAAGCCGAACTCCTCCCGCTCCTGCAGGGTCAGGCCGTACTGCAGGAAATGCCGGTAGGCGCAGGAGGCATAGGTCTCCAGACGGCTGACGCTGTTTTCCAGCTGCCGGCCGTACAGGGCTCTGGCCACCGCCCGGGACAGGCCGCTTTCCTCATAATGCAGGAACGCCGCCCGGTGCAGCAGCGCCACCTTTTCCTGCTGCCCCTCCTGTCCCGCATAAGCCGCATACAGGGAGAAAAAGTCCTGACTGCTCAGCTGCCCGGCGCCGCCTTCCACGTAATCCCGCAGCCCCTGGGCCAGATAGCGCATCCCCTCCCGGGGGGTCACCACCTGGGACAGCACCGGCGCCTGGGCAGGATGCTCCGTTTCCAGTCCGGGAAACAGCCGCTGCAGCGTTCCCACCAGGTAAGCCGGGCGGATGCTTTTGCCGTCATTATCCATCCGGGCATAGGACAGATACAGCCGGTCCGAGGGCTTGGTCAGATTGAGATACAGATACAGCCGCTGAATAAACATCTGCTGCCGGGGCGTAGGTGCCAGCTCCAGCTGGGAATCCTTTAAAAATTCCCGATCCATGTCGGAGATAATTCCCCCTTTAGAGGCGCTCTTGGGAATGTTTCCGTCATTTACCCCCAGGAAAAACAGAACCTTGATCTGCTTCAGCCGGGTACGCTCCATATCCCCCACCAGAATCCGATCCACATTCTGGGGCAGGGTACCCACCTGGATCTCTCCAAACCCCGCTTCCAGGATGTCATAGAACTCCTGCCGGGTGATTTCCTCCTCTCCCAGCAGCCCATAGATCTGCTCCAGCAGCTGCATGACCAGCCGGTAAATCTGCTCGTACTCCTTGGCCCGTACCAGATCCCCGGCAGCCTTAAATGCCGCTGCCATCTCCACCAGCCTTTGCTGCACCTGATTTTCATGCAGAAAGTCATACAACTGGTTCACATAGCTGGCCGCCTGAGCCTTTTTTTCTCCCATCAGCGGCTGCAGCTGGTCCAGCATCCGCTGGCGCAGTGCATTGATCCGCTGCAGAGGCTCCTCTTCCTCTCCCATGGCCCGGGTCTTGCGCACAAAAAGACGGCTCCACTTTTTCTGCCCACGGATACCGGTTTCCCGCACATAATTCTCCAGATCGTCCGTCTCCCCCGGCGTCAGTGCCGCCAGACCGCTCCGCAGGTAATGGAACACCGCTTCATAGGAAAAATCCTGCAGAAACAGCTGCAGAGCGCTCTTGATGTACTCGATCATGGGATTTAAGGCAATGCCCCTGGTCCGATCGATATAGCAGGGAATCCCCATGTCCGCAAACTCCGTCTCCACATGGGGCGCATAGGTCTCCAGACTGCCTGTAATTACCGCAATATCCCGGTACTGCAATCCCTCCTGCCGGATCAGTGAGAGAATCGCCAGACCGGCCTGATGCACCTCCTCTTTCGGGGTATCCGCCTCAAAGAGCCGGATCTGCTCCTGTTTCCCGGAATAGGGAAGAGGATTGGTACGAAACAGATTCTGCTCCAGGCTCTGCAGGGCCGGATTATGGGCAAAGCGATGCCTTTCCCCCGGCATGATGGTCACGTCCTGCCCCCGCTTTACCCCCGCCTGCCGGGCCAGGCGCTCCAGATCCTGCACCGTCTTCTTACTCAGATAAAATAGCTTCTGCTCCCCATCCGGTTTATAGGGTTCCTCTCCATTCCCCAGAGTCACGGTAATGATGACTTCTCCCGCCAGCCGCATCAGTTCCTGAATCACCCGGTTCTGTATGGGCGTAAAACCGGTAAAGCCGTCAAATACAATCACGCTGCCTGGAATCAGCCTGGACTTATGCAGGGACTTGCATACCAGATCCAGCGTCTCCTCCGTGGTAATGTAATGTCCCTGGATATAGTCCAGAAATCCCTGGTAAAGCAGCCCCAGATCCTTTAATTTATGATGCAGCGCTCCTCTTTTGGCCGCAAAATCCGTCAGCTTTCCCACATCCTCCGGGGACAGGCCGTACTGCATGAACTCGGAAACGGCGCTTTTCACCTCATGGATATACCCCTGGCGGTGCAGATACCCGCCCAGGGCGGGCAGCTGATCCTTAAGTCCGGCCGCCACCTTTTGCAGCACCAGACTCTTGCCCGTATCGTCCAGCACCGGGATATCCTCTCCGCCCACCTCTTCCAGAATGCGATGGGATAAGCGGCCAAAACTCAGCACATCAATGTTCATGATGCCCTCACAGGGGTGCATTGTCACCAGCTCCTGCTGGGTCTGCATCGTAAACTGATCCGGCACCACGATCAGAAAGCTGCGTTTTTCCTCCATGGATCTGTTGATGATCTCCTGATATACCTGATAACTTTTTCCGACACCCGAAGCGCCAAAATAGAACCGAAGACTCATAATCCTGCTCCTCGCCTGACTCTCATTTCCTTATACCATTTCCAGTTCCACCGGGCAGTGGTCGGAGCCCAGCACCTGGGTATGGATCCTGGCATCCTGCAGCCGCTCTTTCAGCGCTTCGGAACAGACAAAATAGTCGATGCGCCACCCGGCATTCTTGGCCCGGGCCTGGAACATATAGGACCACCAGCTGTAAATCCCCTCCTGATCCGGGTAGAAGTAACGAAAGGTATCGATAAATCCGCTTTCCAGCACTTTGGTAAAGCAGCCCCGCTCCTCATCGGTGAAACCGGCATTGCGGTGATTGGTCTTAGGATTTTTCAGATCAATCTCCTTATGGGCCACATTCAGGTCCCCGCAGAAGATTACCGGCTTATTGGCCTCCAGGCTTTTCAGATATGCCAGAAAAGCGTTCTCCCACTCCATCCGGTAAGTCAGTCTGGTCAGCTCCCGCTGGGCATTGGGCGTGTACACCGTTACCACATAGTACTCCGGAAACTCCGCCGTAATCACACGCCCCTCATGATCGTGCTCCGGAATGCCGATACCATAGGTCACGCTGACAGGCTCCTCCTTGCAGAATAGGGCTGTGCCGGAATAGCCTTTTTTCTCCGCATAATTCCAGTACTGATGATAACCCGGCAGTTCCAGACTGATCTGCCCCTGGGACAGCTTGGTCTCCTGCAGACAGAACACATCCGCATCTGCTTCCTTAAAAAAATCCATAAATCCCTTATCCAGACAGGCCCGCAGGCCATTTACATTCCAGGAAATTAATTTCATACTTTCGTCCTCCGTTAAGTTATGATATAATAGCATACTGAATGGGACAGATCAGGTTCAAAACTGCTCTGACACTTGTTACTATCATACTTGATTTTTTACAAAGGAACAAGTAC
>JAGANP010000044.1 GCA_017624175.1 Lachnospiraceae bacterium
AGTCCCCTTTGGTTTAATGTCGCAATTAACATCATAAAGAAAAACTGTATGATTGGGAAGCAGGGATTTTCATCTCTGCTTCCCTTTTGTTTACATAACTATTTTTTGTGGACTTTTTGCCAATAAAAATTATACACTAACAAAGATTTCGGTTCAGAGGAACAGTTCAGGCGGTTGGAAAGGGCAAAAAGCGGTTGTCGGAAAAGCAGTCTTATGCTATGATGCAAAGGAATGCAAATCCTGCCTTCAGGCAGGAAAAAAGTGCAGAAGCGCTGTAACAGTGGATAAAGGGGCAGGGAAGGAAAATGATGGCGGATTATGGATGGTATATCGGAATTCTGGCGGCAGCAGTAGCAGCGTTGGCGGCAGCGGCGCTGCTGATCCGGCATGCAGTCAGGCGGCGAAGATCCGGCGACATGGATCTGATGGAAGGGCATGAGTTTGAATATTATTGTGCCGATCTGCTGCGCCGGGCGGGCTTTCTGGAGGTGGAGGTTACCCGGGGCAGCGGGGATTACGGCATAGATATTCTGGCGGAGCGGGATGGGGTGACTTACGCCATCCAGTGTAAGCGATATGATGGCCCGGTGGGAGTGAAAGCTGTGCAGGAGGCCTATGCCGGACGGGATTATTATGACCGGATGGTGGGCGCAGTAATGACGAATCAGTATTTTACCCGTCCGGCGGTGGAGGTGGCCCAGAAGCTGAAGATCCTGCTGTGGGATCGGGGGTATCTGGACAGCATGCTGGAGGAGAAAAGCTGAAAGCAAGTGCCGTATGGCAGACAGGCTCGCAGGCATGTTCAGGAGTCCTGATCCGGTAACTTCGGCCCGGTGGTCTCCAAAGCCTCTGTCAGGCTGGTAAAATCCGACGGCCCCATATTCAGGAAAAACGTATGAAAACGCAGATCCGTATAGTCCGTTCCCCACAGGGAGCGAGCTTTTTTCTGTAATTCCAGAATTTCCAGATAGCTCACATAATACTTGGGATAGTTGGCAGGCTCCTCTGCAATATAGGTGTAAATAGCCTGGGCGGTGGCCGGGTCGCTGATCCCGAAATTGTCTAGTACCGTGGCAATCTGCTCATAGCTGGCACAGTCGTAATGGATCATCAGATCCAGCAGGGAATAGAGACAGAGCAGCAGGCTGCGGTTATATTTTTCCGCCTGAATATATATGGCGGCTTCGGAACTGCCGTTTGCCTGCATCAGGGCGCTGGCGTAATCATAGGCGATGAATTCTACATACAGCGCCCAGCCCTCCTGATAACCGCTGTATCCCAGCAGCTGGCGTACAGGATCCGCATTCTGACCGGACAGATAGCGGCGGCTGTAGACAGATTGGTACAGATGGCCGGGGTATCCCTCATGAGCCAGCGTGGTATACAGCTCCAGAGTGTCCGGCTTATCCTTTTCATTAATATAGATCACATTGGCGGAAGTATCGTCCAGAGGCGGTGTCAGGTAAAAGGCCGGAGCGCAGTAATCGGCCAGAGAGTCGGACACTGCTTTGACAGTGACAGCAGGTGTATTTTCTCCATTTACGGTTAAAGCCGGAAAATCCGCTGCCATTCGTGACTGCAGATCTGCCAGCATCTGCTCCGGCTGCTGATAGGGGAAAGCGGTCAGGCATTGCTCTGCAGTGGAGGGCAGCACGCTTTCGGGATGTTCCTGCAACAGCCGGCTGAGGGTATTCATTTCGGCCAGCAGCTGATTTTTTAACAGCTCATACATCTCCTCCGGGGAACGGTAACTGCCGGTTTCTGCGATCAGCAGCTGGCGGTAGTATTCCTGCCCCTCGGGATAGGCAGCCAGTCCCCGGGGCAGACGGTCACTGGAACCATCCTGCAGCAGGGCGTCCGCTTCCGCCTGCAGGGAAAGCCGCTGCAGTCCCTGTTCCAGACGCTCATAGGCCGGAAGCAGGACCCCGGCCAGCAGCTCCTCATTGCAGCGGATAGCGGAGAGGGCCGATTCCCGGCTGATACCGCCGCTCACATAGAGGGCATTGATCCTCTCCTGAAAGGTGGTCTGGAGGAAGTGTTCGCCAGCTGCCAGGCTTTCTTCGGTCAGAATCTGACAGCATTGTTCCCGCACCTTGGCCAGAGAAACGGGACTCATAAGCAGTCCTGCGGCGGCTTTTTCCTGTTCATAGACCAGCAGGCTGTCGTAGTAATCGCCGGTCTGGGAGAGAAGAGACAGATAGTCCTCCACATCCCGTTCTTCCCGGAAAGTGTATTCCGCCAGCAGGATAGGAAGCTGGCTCTGCATGCCGGAGGCGGGGGACAGGGGTTCCTCGTAATAGGCATGGGACTGCAGCTGATAGGTATTTTCCAGGGAAAGTGCCAGAAGCCTGCGGGTGTAGGCATCCACGTCGCTCAGCCCCCTGTCGGACAGCTTTGTCCAGAAACGAGTCTGCTCTGCCAGATCTTCCAGCTGGGCCTGACGGCTGCCGGAGACATAGCCGGGCAGGACAGCCTCGTAGTCCCGGATGCCGAAAGCATCGGGATAAGCAATGGTGTAGTGCATGTTCAGGGTGTTATGTATCATTTCTTATTGAAATAATTCCTCGGCGGCATGCTGAAACCGATGCTGATTATGGTGAAAGTGGTACAGAGTCAAAGTCAGGGCAGTAAAGAGAAGCAGCAGAGCGATGGCTGCCAGCAGCTGCCGCCAGGTGAGCTTATTATGGTTTCTCAAGGCAGACTCCATGGAAAGGATTTCAGTGCATTATATGCAACGGATTTTGTCCATCATGCGGGAGGTGCAGAGGGTTTTCGCCGGGCTGTTTCTATTTCCATAGTCAGCATTAAAATATTTAAAATTATGTTAAAACATATTGACCTGAAGATGGAAAAAGCACTATACTAGGAGTATAGAAAAACGTGAACATTGGCAGCAAAAAAGAGACTTATGCTGTACCCCGAAAGCAACGGGAAATGATCAAGGCGAGGAGGCAAAACATGAGTAAGGAAGCAATTTTAGCGGGAAAAACGGTGCTGGGCATTGAGTTCGGTTCCACCCGGATTAAGGCCGTGCTGGTGGATGAGACGCACGAGCCGGTGGCTATGGGAACCTATGACTGGGAAAACCGACTGGAAAACAACATCTGGACCTACAGTCTGGAGGACATCTGGCAGGGGCTTCAGGGCTGTTACCGGAGTCTGAAGGAGGATGTACAGGCCAGATACGGTGTGAAGCTGACAAAGCTGGGAGCGCTGGGCTTTTCCGGTATGATGCACGGCTATATGCCCTTTAACAGCCAGGGGGAGCTGCTGGTGCCGTTCCGTACCTGGAGAAACACCATGACCGCAGAGGCCTGCGGCAGACTGACTCCGTTATTTCAGTTTAATATCCCCCAGAGATGGAGCATTGCCCACCTGTATCAGGCAATCTTAAACGGGGAGGAGCATGTGAAAGACATTACCTTCTTTACCACGCTGGCAGGCTATATCCACTGGAAGCTGACCGGGGAAAAGGTGCTGGGTGTGGGCGAGGCATCGGGCATGTTCCCCATTGATTCCCGGATCTGCGATTACGATCAGAAAATGCTGGCACAGTTTGACGAGCTGGTAGCGGACCAGGGCTTTTCCTGGAAGCTGCGGGAGATTCTGCCCAAGGTGCTGCCCGCTGGGGTGAGCGCCGGGGTACTGACCGCAGAGGGAGCCCGGCTTTTAGATCCCAGCGGCGAGCTGGAGGCCGGAGCACCTTTATGCCCTCCCGAGGGAGATGCCGGGACGGGAATGACCGCCACGAACAGCGTGAAAGTGCGCACGGGCAATATTTCTGCCGGTACCTCTATTTTCTCCATGGTAGTTACGGAGCATGCCCTGAGCAAGGTGCATGAGGAGATTGATATGGTAACCACACCGGACGGATACCCGGTGGCCATGGTACACTGTAATAACTGTACCTCCGATCTGAATGCCTGGGTGAATCTGTTCGAGGAGTTTGCCGGAAAATTCGGCATGAAGCCGGATAAAAACGAGCTGTACGGTACCCTGTACAGAGAAGCGCTGACTGCGGATCCTGACTGCGGCGGTCTGCTGGCTTATAACTATTTCTCTGGTGAGCCGGTGACCGGCTTAAATGAGGGCAGACCCATGTTCGTCCGCACGCCGGATGCCCATTTCACGCTGGCAAATTTCATGAGAAGCCATCTGTACAGCGCTATGGCAGCTTTGAAGATCGGCAACGATATTCTGCTGAAAGAGGAGCAGGTAAAGGTGGATTCCCTGATGGGACACGGCGGTCTGTTCAAGACTCCGGTGGTGGGTCAGCAGCTGATGGCGGCAGCCATGAATGCGCCGGTGACGGTAATGGATACCGCCAGCGAGGGCGGCGCCTGGGGCATGGCGATTCTGGCATGCTTCATGACCGAGAAGGCTCCCGGGGAGACGCTGCCGGATTACCTTTCCAACAGAATCTTTGCAGGACAGAGCGGAACCACCATTGCGCCTAAGGCAGAGGATGTGGCCGGATTTGATGCGTTTATCGAAAAGTACAAGGCAACCCTGCCGGCAGAGAAAGCCGCAGTAGAGGGTCTTAGAAATTAAAAACAGCAATCGTCCGCACAGTGCCCAGAGAATTTACGGATGCGAAAGCAGCCGGAAATTACTCTGCCGGGAAAGGTACTGGGCGGGGGATTGCGGAACTGAAAATAGGAGAGCAAATACATGTTAGAAGAATTAAAACAGAAAGTATATGAGGCCAATATGGATCTGCCCCGCTATGGTCTGGTGACCTTTACCTGGGGCAATGTCAGCGCCATCGATCGGGAGAGCGGGCTCTTCGTCATCAAGCCCAGCGGCGTGGAATATGACAGATTAAAGCCCGAGGATATGGTGGTCATGGATCTGAACGGCAACAAGGTAGAGGGCAGATACAATCCCTCCTCCGACACAGCCACCCATCTGGAACTGTACAAGGCGTTTCCGGAAATCGGCGGTGTGGTACATACCCATTCTTCCTATGCTACCAGCTGGGCCCAGGCGGGCAGAGATATTCCCTGCTACGGCACCACCCATGCGGACTATATTTACGGAGAAGTGCCCTGTGTCAGATGCCTGACCAAAGAGGAGATCGAGGAGGCTTACGAGGAGAACACCGGTCATCTGATCGTGAATGAATTTAAGCGGCTGCATAAAGATCCCATGGCAGTGCCTGCCGTACTGTGCAAAAATCACGGTCCTTTTGCCTGGGGCAAGGACGCCAAGGATGCGGTGCATAATGCTGTAGTACTGGAGGAGGTGGCCAAGATGGCCTACCGTGCGGAGACCATCAATCCCAGGATCCAGCCCGCTCCCCAGGAGCTGCAGGATAAGCACTATTACCGCAAGCATGGAGCCAATGCCTATTATGGGCAGAAAGAACAGTAAAAAGTCACTGTGCTCGAACACAATCAGGAAATTTTCTCAGTATGTATAGACGGAAAGCATTTTTTATGCTAGTATAATAGGCAGAAAATGAAGATGCCGCAAGGGGCGGCAGAAGGAGGAAGCAATGAACAATTTAGAGCTGAAAAAGCATGCTAATGACGTTCGTAAGGGCATTGTAACTGCAGTACACAGTGCAAAAGCAGGACATCCCGGCGGATCTTTGTCAGCGGCAGACATGTTTACATTCCTGTATTTTGAGGAGATGAATATTGATCCTGCAGATCCCAAAAAGGAGGACAGAGACCGTTTCGTATTATCCAAGGGACATACCGCTCCCGGCTTATATTCTGCATTGGCTCACAGAGGCTATTTTCCGGTGGAGGATCTGACCACCTTAAGAAAGCTGGGCTCCTATCTGCAGGGCCATCCCTGTGTACATATTCCCGGTGTGGATATGTCTTCCGGTTCCCTGGGGCAGGGCATTTCCGCCGCAGTCGGTATGGCACTGGGCGCAAAGATGGATAACAGAGACTTTCGTGTCTATACGATGCTGGGCGACGGAGAGATCGAGGAAGGCCAGGTATGGGAGGCCGCTATGTTTGCCGGACATCGCAAGCTTGACAATCTGTGTGTGATTGTGGACAACAATAATCTGCAGATTGACGGACCCATTGATCAGGTCTGCTCCCCTTATCCCATTGATAAGAAGTTTGAAGCATTTAACTTCCATGTGATCAATATTGACGCTCATGATTTTGACCAGATCAGAGCGGCTTTCAAAGAGGCGAGGGAGACCAAGGGCATGCCCACCTGTATTGTCATGCACAGCTTAAAGGGCAAGGGCGTATCTTTCATGGAGAACAGCGTGGACTGGCACGGCAAGGCCCCCAACGATGAGGAATATGCGGTGGCTATGGCTGATCTGGATAAGATCGCAGCGCAGTTAGAAAAGGAGGGTCAGGCATAATGGCAGACGCAATTAAGAAGATCGCAACCCGTGAAAGCTACGGCAATGCATTAAAAGAGCTTGCCGAAGAATTTCCCCAGCTGGTGGTGCTGGACGCCGATCTGGCAGCAGCTACCAAGACCGGTATTTTTAAGAAAGCTTATCCCGACAGACATATTGACTGCGGTATTGCAGAATGCAATATGGTAGGCATTG
>JAGANP010000381.1 GCA_017624175.1 Lachnospiraceae bacterium
CGATCTCCTGTATATCCTGATAGTGAACCTCTAAGTACAGCATTAAACCCTTTAATATCTTTAATGCTTTCTCCTTATCCGGTTGCAGATTTTGCCATAGCAAAATAGCACAAATCTCATGTGTTCCAAGCAGAACATTAAATGATAGCCCCTTTGGGAAATCAGGAACTGTCATTTTTATTGCCTCTTGCAGCATGCTGACACTCTTTTCTCTGTCATGGTATACCTTATCTATCACTATAGCGTGCATTATTTTCGCATACTGGTGTTCCAAAACTTCATTGCAGAAAAATCCCGTACCCGCATTTTGCTGCAGCATCCGCTCTATCTGTTCCCAATTACCATTCATTTGCTCCATGCAGATTTGATGTTTCCATTCAAAATAAGCATATTCACTTTCTGTTAGGAGTAAGGAAAACTTAGCAGGGGATTTGCCAATGCGCTGCAAGAGCACTGTTAATAATAATCTATCCATTCGCCGATTGCCATTCAGATATCGTGACAGATCACTTTTTGTACACAGTCCCTTGCCCAATGCACTCAAGCTGATGTTTTGCGCTATTGCTGTTTCTTTTATCATTATTCCGACTGTCTTTTTCATTCGTATGTCCTTTATTACAAACATCTACTAAATTTCTTTTAATACTACTATTTGTAATAAGTATATCAAAATCAGCAAAATATTAATAGTATATTTTTTGTTAGATTACTCATCTCCCCTAAAGCCACCTCTCTACAAACTCCCTCATCCCTCTCACTGCCACCGTCTGCCCAAACTCTCCGCTCCCGATCAGCGCTGTACGGCAACCGGCTGCTATACCTGCTTTTATATCATTCTCCCCATCTCCAACCATCCATGACTGCTGCAGATCTATATTAAAATCCTCTGCCGCCTGAAGCAACATCCCTGGCTTAGGCTTCCGGCAGTCACAATCGCATTTCAATTCCTTTACTTCACCATCATACCCGCTATGGGGATGATGCGGACAATAATAGAGCCCATCAATATATGCGCCCTCATTTCCCAACAGGGTTTCCATTTTATTGTGAATCTTCGTAAGTCCTTCAACCGTCACCTCTCCTCTTGCAATCACCGGTTGATTTGTGACTACAATACACAGATACCCTGAATGATTAATCTTCTTTACCGCTTCAGCCACCCCCGGTAATAGTTCAAATTCCTCTTCCCTGCGCAGAAAACCGACATACTTATTAATCGTACCGTCCCGGTCTAAAAAAACGGCTTTCTGCCTGTTTCTCAGATTTCCGGCCTGTACTCTGCCAGTCCTGAAATCTGCCTCCACGGCATAGTAACGCTCCGGTGTCCCCATATCCCTCACATATTCCGGCGAGTCATAACAGAACATTTTTCCTGTACCGGCCAACGGTTTGAGCACCTGTCGGTCCAGATCGACTTTTATAATCTTCCCTGTTCTGGGATCAACCTTACCAATATGTTCCGGCTTTACAGCCGCAGCATGCAAAGCGGCGGGAGAAACTACATGCAGACCGGCATTGACACGATTTTTATAGTAGGTTGGTCTTTCATCTTCCCTGGCTAACCATGCCAACACAGAGCTGTTAGAATCTGCCAGCAGCAGCCCGCTGTCATAAGGATGGGAATTAGGATGTGTGAACAGGGTCACCCATCCTCCCTTTTTCCTGTGAAAGTCAACCATTCTCTGAAAATCCACATCAAAGACAGCATCTGCATTCAGCAGCAGAAAGTCCTCCGTCAGCTGCTCTCTCAGCATAAATAAGGCCCCTGCATTTCCTAACGGGGATTTCTCAACAAAATAGCGAATATTAACACCGAATTTACTGCCATCCCCAAAATATTCCATAATCATCTGTCCCAGGTATCCTACTGTAATAATCAGTTCTGTAAAGCCCTGCGTCTTTAAGCACGCTATCTCATGCTCCAATACCGGTTTTCCATTAACTTTAATCATAGGCTTCGGTATATCGGAGGCGACAGCAGCGATCCGTGTTCCCCTGCCTCCTGCCATAATGATTGTTTTCATAGCTATATCCCTTTCCTTATTTCCTGCTTACCATATTTCTCAGCATCTTTATCAAACCGAATATCACCTTTTTATTGCCAAAAAAGAAAATCAGAACTGCTACTGCCTCCATGATAATATCACAAAGAAAATTGTCCATCTGAACCATAACTGCAAATAAAAAAACAGTCAGAATTAACGGCAGAAAATTTCTCCATTCAATAGACAGGGTAAAAAATTTCCTGGTCTGAATAATGCGGCAAACCCACATTGCAAAATACGCACACACCGATGATATTCCGGCAATCTGCAGGCCAAACTTCGGCATCAGCGCAACATTAATCAGGGTATTAATCAATGCACCAGCCAGAGATGTCCACATAATCCCCTCTGTTTTCCTCGTGCCAAGATACCCCGTTCCTATAAACCTTGACATACCGGAAAAAATAACAGCAATATACAGAAAGGGAACGTACTTATATGCCGACTGATACTCCTGCCCGATTAAAATTTTTATGAGATACTTTGTCATAGGAAGAATTACCAGGATTGCAGAAGTTATGAACCTTGTATATCCGTTATATATTTTCGAAAAATATTTATCTCTGTCCCTGCTGTCATATTCCACAATGGACTGCTCCACCCAGGCATTATAAAACATATTATCCAACATGGAAACTACTTCTGGAAATCTATGCGCCACCGTATATATCCCATTTGCAGAAGTGGTAAGAACAGCCAGAATGCAATACTTGTCCAGAGCTTTCATAATCCACTGATTTACAGAATTAGGAATCAGCAAAACTGAATACCGCAGCATGGGCTTCCTGATTATAGCCTCAATGTTCTTTGTCGTATAACCACAATTCAACGGCAAATGCCCCATTACAATCAGATACACAATACTTACACTATTAGCGATGATCTGCGCCAGATAGATGCCGCCGATTCCCATATCGCTGTATTTCAGCAAAATAAAGGCTGCCGACAGCATAAGTACTGCATTTATGATTCCTGAAACCGCAAATATTCTGTGCTGCTTTAACCCTCGAGTGATCTGCTGAAAAACCGGATAAAGGCATTTTACATTAACCAGTAAATCGACCAGAATCTTATGCTGTATCGGCAGAAAAGAAAGAACGATCAGCATCACCGCATTGGCTATGATAAGATTCCTTATCACGATCCGATATCCGCATCTGATCGTGTCAAACGAGTCAATGGAATCATCTAATAGCCAGCGGTAAATTCCATCGTTAATCTGAAAAATGATGATGGGCTGCAGCAGGGCTATTGTCGAAACTACAAGGTCATATATTCCCATATCTGATGGATCAATATAAAACGATCCCATGAATACAACAATTACTGAGGCTATACCCTTTCCCAGGCTTCCCAGAAAATATAAAATGGAATTTAACAGCAGACTCCGTTCTCTATTCATATCCGCATTCAGCACTCCTCTCGACAGCCTCCAAACAGGAATTGATATATGCAAACGAGGCTCTCTTTTCTGCAGCATACAGTTCCATAACCGCCGCATAGTTTATTTTTTTATCAAATACAAAAGCAGGTACCTCCTCCGCCAGTAATCTGTCCGTCAAATCAAAACTCTGCAGCAAACTATATAATCTGGAATTCTCATTGGTAACGCTCGACTTCTCTTTCTCAAAGCACCAGAAATTTTTATGAAAAATAACGGAAAAAACAGAGCCGTGAAAAGAATCTGTAAAAACAAATTCCGCATTTTTAATCAATCCGATCCATTCCCTTGGCCCCGCCGAAGAAACCATGATATCCGCTATCTTTTCTTCCCCCATGCGATAGGTGTTTTTTGCATAACCAACTGAAACAACCAGATATCCTGCCTGTCTGCATACATTATACACCTGCTTTACAATCTCAGTCACACTGCCGATTTTATATACCAAAACATATTTCTCCTTTATCGCAGGCAGAACTGCCAGTTCCTCCCAGACCTTTTTCTCCACCATTAACGTGGGATCAAGCGTAACAAATACCTCCTGATCTGTCACATTGGAAAGCAGTTCCTTTGCTTTGCTTTCTCTGACAGCAATTCCCAAATAATCTTTTGTCATCCTTTTTATGTATTTTCTCTCCCTGTCTTTCAGACTCTCCCTGGCAATGCTTGCCGCATAGGAGAACTTCGGCTTTTCAGTAAATCCCAGAAAATAGATATCATTCCACCAGCCCGGATTCCAGACCTGATCGCTTCCGCAGACAAAGCAGTCGAACTGCTTATCCGCAGCCTGCATATCCCCGCCTGCAAAAGTCTCCGTATGCGGTATCTCTTTCATAAACTGCTGATACTTTTCTATTTTAACAGCATATTCCTTTTGCAGCTGACTGTCCCGCTGACCTGCTCTCCATCTGAAGATCACCTTATTTTTCAGACTATCCCATGTCCCCCGAACCCCTAATGCCTTTATCCTCTGCACCAAATATTTTCCGGAATCATAATGGAACGAAACTACTTTCGCATCCTGCTTCAGGCCTCCAAACAATCTGCACATAGCGTATGCCTGCAGTTGTCCCCCATAGTTGTAATTGTCGTCAAAAAGCGTAACAATGCCGATTCTAAGCATATCCATTCTCCCTCATTCCTTAAATAAGCCACATATCCGATCAATCTCTGCAGATACATACTTTTTTACATTTATAGCATCTGATACATTTTTCCTCTTCAATTTCGGGATATAAAAACCCTTCCCCATCCTCTTTCATGCTTATTGCCCCAATAGGACATAAAATAGAACATGCCCCGCATCCGCAGCATTCAGAACTTCTGGAATACAGAACCGGCACTGCCTTTTCCGTTACATACATTTTCAGATCTCCCTCAATATTTGCTTTATTTTCCTGATACGATCCAGTCCAATGCCCCTTTTTATTTTTTCTCTTCTGTACTCACTGCATAAAATCTCACGAACCAGTTTGTTAAACTCTTTTGTTCCCCTCTTCTGCAGATAAATGTCTCTTTTGGGATTTCTTTTGGAGGGTCCGATCAACGGACCGTTATACGGTAGTGCATCGTCCGGGGATACTGCTGCACACTCTAAAATATTTTTCTCCATAAGCCTCTTCCCCATTTCTTTACCATTATCGGTATTTACCAGCATCAGACTAACTCCCCTTTTCATAGCAATATCAGGAACAGTCTTCCTGTCGATTCCCCAATAATCACACAAAGTGATATCCGATATTCTATTTATTCCGGCAAACTTACACATATAGCAGGATTCTCTCAGAATCAGATTATGATTAAATGCCATAAGAAACTCATCCGCATTGTTTCTAAGAATCTCAACCTCTCCTCCCTTAAAATGAAGCTCCATACTGGTTCCCCCACCATTCTCCCAGGGAATCCGTTTGGTACGAAAATGGATCTCTTCAATCTTCCTGCCATATTTCCTTTCCTGACATCTTACATACTCCTGAAACGTCTTCCTGCTTGGTACTCCATGACAAAGCACATCCACTGTTATCAGCTGATCCGTATTTACATTTTCCAGTACAGCATATAGACCGGCGATCTGGCATGCCGTACCGGAAAACAATACCTTTCTTCCCGCTTCCAGCAGTTCTTTGACTGCTTTGAACGTTACAAACGCCTCACTCTGATAATATTTACTGCGCTGGATTTTCCATAAATCTTCCGATCTGTCAACGATGATATGTTTCAATTCATAAGTACTCTGATCCTGACAGGCTCCCACTACGACACCATGATCTGCAATAATCAGTTCCGCCAATTCTGTAAAAACACCTCCCGAAGAACTGTTTTCCAGAATCCTTTCTCTCTTGGACCAGGCCCTGTAAAATTCACTCATACTTATCCCCTCGCATGATCTGTTTATTTCAGCAATTTCTTTATTCTTTCGGTATACAGGTGCAAAAGATGGGCCGCCCCGATAATCAGAAGCATTGCCGCCAAAACATTGACAGGAAACGACAGCTCTGCGCAGTAATCAATCACAATAAACTGTACCAGATACATCTCCAATGTATGGCTCCCCAGAAAACAAATTATCGCATTGATTCCTCTTCTCCCGGTCAGTTTTTCCCTGATCAGAGGCTCGCAGGCGATCAAAAAGCAGAACGCCGCACATACAAGCCATAGAATACAAAACTGATTTAAAAACTGTACCGAGTAGAACGCCGGTATCCTTACCATCAGAAATTTCACGGCATATATAGCGCCGAAAGAGATGATGATCTGCAGCAGATAGAGCCATTTATGCGGAAAAGGCCTGCTGCTGTTTACTCTGAACCATTTTCCCATCAGCATGGCCATAAAATAATATATCAGTTTAAAGCACCCATCCACACTTGACAGACCACTGCTTTCTACCACCCAGCCAGAGGTATCCAACAGGAAAATATAATATGCGAAATAAATCATTACCAGGATCAAAAAGGTAATGGCAAAAGCTTTTTGTGAAACCATCCGTCTTAATAAATAGTATAAAATATAGAATAGGATAATCGCCCCTGCAAACCAATAAATCGTAGGCCAGACAAATACGGCAAAAATATTGGTTCGGGTAAGTACACCATATTTAACAGTAAACAAAGATATCACAGTCATCGGCACTAAGGGGATGTAGATATTCTCCAGTTTTTTTTTCATCCACTCTCCGGCGCTTTGCTTTATTGGAAACATCAGAAAACCGGAAACCGCAAAAAATAGAGCATTTCCTATTGCGCCTCCGGTTGCCAGCGCAGAAATCGGATACAAAGAATCAAAGTGCGAATTCACAATGATCAATGCGGCAAACGCTTTTAAAATATCTATAAAGTAAAATCTGTTATTTGTCTCCATCATCTTTATATCCTACTGCCCTTTATTTCCTCTATCCATCATAAATCTATAGCTGCCAGTTGCTCCCTGGATTATCATATAGGGAATGATGCACTGAGGCGTAAATGTATTTTCCTGAAATATAGAAATTACCAGCAGAATCAGGGGAATATAGGTGAACAGCAGATAAATATCCTCTCTGGTCTCCTCATAATTGCGTAAAGTTCCTCTGGAGGTAGAGAGCAGCAGCCAGCCAAATAAAATTGCCGGAACCACTCCGAGCTGATAGACCATATTAACCAGCCCTGTCTCCGCTACGTCCATTCTGCTGCTGACTGTCATATCCGCCGTTTTCAGCAGATTTCCTGCACTTCCTATACCATATCCCAGGGGATTCTTTCTGATACCGTCCACTCCCGTCATAATGCCATAAAAGTGATTAGCAGTGCCGAAGTCATCTGCAAAATAAATCTGTATGAAAGCCACCAACCCGATGACACCGCCTATTGCTGCAATCACGATGAAGCCCTTTACAAATTTTCCGTCAAATCTCTTTAAAATATGATGTGTGACAATGCAGAAGACGGACAGCACAAAGATCAGAATACCGCCCTTACCAAAGGTGAGCACCTCGCAGACTAACAGAAACGCAAATAGCTTACTCTTCCTGACAAAGGCAATCGACGCTCCTAAAGCCATAAAGTAACTGAAATTAACAGGATCATAATAGAACGATGCCAGTCTGTTCACCCATCTTCCCCCGAAAAGCGTTCTGAAGTTTCCGGGAAGTCCATTTACATATGCCGTGTATCTTTTCGCATGATAAACCTCCAATATCCCTATAGCCTGATAAAATGTCCTTCCTAGAACCATTCCCATAATCCCGAAAATTCCGCTCCAGAATGCCATACGTAAGAAAAAATCAAGAAATTCATCCAATTCTTCCTTAGCCGCAATATAATATCCTCCGATTCTGTATCCCATATAAAAAATGAGAAAATTTCTGAGATATGACAACTTTGCCGTCATTTCCCCGTCTGTCCGAAACATCTGCAAAAAACAAAGCAGCGCATATAAAATAAATATCACGTCTGTTTTCCGCAAAGAACTACTGCACAAAATGGCAGCAAAGGATATCACAATAAATATCGTAGGAATCTGCGTCAGCAGACTCAATGAGTCACTGTCATTATTTCCCAGATGTGCGCCTAAACCAATCGCTGTATTTTGAAACAGCAGTAGGCAAATAATCATCTTCGGAATAAAAATACTCTTTTTCCTTATAAACTTTATATTTACATAGAAAGCAAGCAGGACTATCAGAAACATTCCGGCGGCCATTGCCAGATCTGTCGTACTGCTGATCATAAAAATAACCAGGGACAATATGAATAATAACTGGCTGTAACGGATCCTGTATTTTGTATGTATGGCAATGCTCCTCATTTCTTATAACCTACTTTCTGTATTTCCATATCAATCTTACAATCTGCACGTCTTCTACAAAATACCGTCTGAACATTCTGCGTGGTTCCTGAAAGAATCTATAGAGCCACTCCAACCCATGTTCGCTCATCCATTCAGGCGCCCGCCTCACATTACCCGCCAGAAAATCAACTGTTGCCCCTGCACAGATGGATACTTTCGCATCATATTTATGATAATTCTCATAGATCCATTTTTCCTGCTTGGGACAGCCAAAACAGGCAATCAGCAGATCCGGATGGACCGCACTGATAAGATGATTGATTTTCTGCAGTTCCCTCTCGTTTTGTTCAAATCCAAGGGGCGGAGCATATATTCCCACTATTCTGATATTAGGCAATCGTTCCTCCAGTCTCTCCTTCGCCAGAGCAGCGATTCCCTCCTTACCGCCAAGAATAAAGACCGTATATCCTCTCTCTGCTGCTCTGCTGCACAGAACAGGAACCAGATCCGAGCCTGAAATCTTTGCTGTCACCGGATGTCCATGCCATTTTGCGATCCACACCAGAGGTTTTCCATCCACAAGCACCATATCTGCATTATCCGTTATTTCTTTCAGATAGGAATCCTTTTCTATTTTCATCATAACATCCACATTCACAGCCACAATATAATGCCTGCCGCCGTCATGGATCATATTTTCTATGGATAGGATGGTTTCCTCCATCGTCACGTTGCTGATATAGGTGTTCAATAACTGCTGTTTCTCCATATTCTGCAATTTCCTTAATCTCCAAAAAATTTATCTTCCAGCATTAAGCACCAGCAATGATAGATCGGCAAATGCAGTTCCTGAATCATATAGGTCTCCCTCTCTGGGACTTTCACTGCTACGTCAGCAACAACGGCAAGCTCTCCGCCGTCTGCACCGGTGAGACCGATCACCTTAATGCCAAGGGCCCTCGCCACTACAGTTGCGTTCAGAATATTTTTGCTGTTGCCAGATGTAGAAATCCCCAAAAAAACATCTCCCACTCTCCCAAATCCAAACAGCTGCTGTGCAAAAACCCCAAGACCGTCTACATCATTGATATATGCCGTGGTAAGCGCCTCATGTGCAACCAATGGGATTGCCATCAGGCCCCTTTCCAGTTTCCTGGCTAACTCCACACCCCGTACCGGATCTATTTTTCTCAGTTCACTGGCAAACGTCTCTGTAACAGGTCTGGGAGACTTAAATCGTTTCATCAACTCTCCGGCAATATGTTCTGAATCAGCCGCCGAACCGCCATTGCCCGCTATCAACAGTTTGCCGTCCTGTTGATAACATTCCTCCATAACCAGATAGGCCTCTACAATTTCTTTCTCCACTGTCTTCAGGACAGGATACCTTTGCATTAACAGATCAATATGCTTCTGCAGCTTCGGTGTCAAACATTGATTATCTCTTTCCATACCACATCACTTTTCCTTTGGCTGATAACTTTCCGGTGTATAATGAATCACTCTTGTGCCCCCATTTTCAAACTGAAAGGGGATGTGCAGGATATTCCGCATGGCTGCTTTTACAGCCTCCTGCTTTTCCGGCTGCACGTAAAAAATCAGGAACCCGCCTCCTCCGGCACCGAGAAGCTTCCCCCCTAGGGCACCTGCCTGTATTCCTTTTTCATAAAGGGCATCAATACTGTCAGTGGATACCGCTGCTCCCGTTCGCCGTTTGATCCTCCATGTGGCATCAAGAAGTCGGCCAAAATCATCTAAATCTCTGGTTTTATCTACCAGAATCTGCTCCGCCTCATCAACCAAATGATAGATTTCTTTCAGCTGTATCACCTTATCCACGCTATTTACCTGATTGGTTTTCTGCACTTCAGATGAAAAACGGGTGAATCCGGTAAAAAACATCATCAGATTATTGTTCAGACGTTCTTTCCTGTCCGGTGATATAATGAGCGGAAGCACTTCATACCCGCCAGTTCCGAAATTTATTCTGTTAAATCCGCCGAAAGATGCCGCAATCTGATCCTGCCACCCGCCTGTTTCCCGGCACAATTCTCGTTCCAGATAGATAGCCTCATCCGCCAGTTTTCTTTTATCCGCATACTGCCCTTTCAATGCGTAAAATGCATTCAGCATTCCTACGGCAAAAGACGAACTGGTTCCCAACCCGGATCGTGCCGGAAGATCTGCTTCATAGGTAAGGCGGATTTCATGCATGTCCAACATTTTCATGGCGTTGCGGATCGCCGGATGCCGGATCTCTTCTATATTGGTCACCCGTTCTATTTTTGCATAGGATAACTCTGTGGAGTAATCAAAAAAGCGGGGCAAATGACGAACCGTTACATAACAATATTTATCAAAAGTGGTGGAAAGAACAGCTCCCCCATATTGGCTGAAGAAACTCTCCATATCCGTTCCACCGCCAAAAAAAGACATTCTAAACGGTGTTTTTGTGATTATCATTTTCTTCTCTGCCTTTCGATTGTATCATAAAATTTTTCATCAGTATCAAACCGCCCCTCCCCCTCTCACCACAATCTGCACCGTCTTCGCCAGAATCTTCAGATCCCTGCCAAAGCTCCAGTTCTGGATATACTCCATATCCAGCCGCACCACCTCTTCAAAATCGGTGATATCGCTTCTGCCGCTGATCTGCCACATGCCCGTGATGCCGGGCTTGGCCGCCAGACGTGCCCTGTGATGCAGTTCATATCTCTCATATTCGTCCACAGTAGGGGGACGGGTGCCCACCAGGCTCATATTGCCTTTCAGCACATTAAAAAACTGTGGAAACTCGTCCAGGCTGGTCTCCCGCAGCCAGTTGCCGATTCCCTTATGGTAGACACCCTTATCATCCACTCGGGAACCCAGGATCCTGGGATCCTCGTCCAGCTTGAACATATAGGCGCTTCCCACCTTATTCTTTTCCATCAGATCCTTTTTGCGTTCCTCCGCATCCAGGTACATGGAGCGGAACTTGTACATCTGAAACCGCTTGCCGTTTCTGCCCACTCTCTCCTGCACAAAGAAGATTGGCCCCGGGGATTTGATATAGATAGCCGGTCCGATAAATATGCAGAGCAGCAGTGTGATCAGGCTGCCGACGAGACCTCCCAGGATATCCAGTCCCCGCTTGAGCATCAGCTGTCTGGTAGTCACATAGCTGACGCTGGTGGTCAGCACCGCATACCCTCCCAGCCGCTCAACGATCTGTCCTCTCCCGGACATATGCGAAGCTTCCGCCAGCTTGGTATGTACGACAATACCCATTTTTTCAAAATCCTCAATTATCCCCGCCGGATAAGAATTCCCCGCCTCCACGGCAAAAAACACCTCATCCACCCAGTTGCCGCTGGCCCAGTCCACCACATGAGCAGCATCTGACACCACTGGTACCCCTTTGACCATCAGCAGCTCTTCCTCTGTCCAGTTATCCTGATCCAACAGGACGATACCCACCAGCCGGAAAGAATCATAGTTATGGTTCCTGATATTATCAATCAGTTCCGAAGCCATATCCTCCGTAGTCACCAACAGCAATGAGCGCTTTCCCTCACCAGCCTTTCCCCGTTTCAGATACTGCTTCCACAGCAGATGCACGCCATAGCTGATGGGCAGCTGATAGATCCCTGTCAGATACAGCACTGTCCGGGAAAACTGTCCGCCGTCCTTGACCGTAAACAGATAAAAGGATACCAGCAGCTCCATGATGCAGATCTGCTTCACCGTCTGCACCAGTTCCTTATAATGTCCTCTTTTCAGGATATTTTTATAACTTTCAAAAAAGATAGCGGTGACCAGTTCGATCAGCATCAGCACGATCACCATATTCCGGTAAGTCGCATCCCCATAGGGATTGCTCCACCCGTGTCTTGTCAGGTAGGCCAGCGCATAAGAGATCTGCAGACAGATCACATCCAGCAGGATAAAATCCAGATGCTTGAGCCAGCCGTTTGTGCTCTTTTTGTACATACCCCTTTTACGCTCCTTTCCCCGGATGTTTTTGTAAAACCCAATCCATGCGCAGCAATTTATTCCGGAATACCTCCTGACCTCTTACATCGTCCTGCGGATGCGGCAGATTTCCCTGCCGCACCCTTTGCATTCCGATGCGCCACATGCCGTCTAACAGTTTTACTGCTCGCATAAATTAATCATGCATGATTAACTCCGTATTGCTACGCTTACATAATCAGAGGGAGATGGGTATGTTTACCCCCCCCCGAAAATTTATTGACGTTTTACCGTCTTTTCCCTTTTACGCACGCTTTCTGGACATACGTACAGAAACTGCTGCGCCAGCCATAAAAATAACGGCCATGATCACAACCATCGTGGACATATCGCCGGTCTTGGGTGCAACTGCAGCAGTAGCGTCTGCTGTTGCAGCAGCTGCTGTGTCAGTAGCTGCCGTGCTGCCGCTATTGGTACTGGGCGCAGAATCTCCGGCCTTCTGTGCTACCTTAACGATAGCTACAGGTGAGAAGCTGCCGAATTCAAAGGTTACCTTATCCCCGGATACGGATCCGACAATTCTTTCCACACCCTGGTCGGTAACATGAAGCGCATATACTGTCTCGTTAGCTGCAACGCTCATCTTGACTACTACCTTGCCGGCAGCTGCCTGCAGATCAACCACAGCAACAACATTTACGCTCTCAACAGCGCTCTCATCATTCAGCTTTGCCAGTTCCTCAGCGATGGGCAGAACCTCTGCAGCCTCCAATGTGGTAGTGGTCAGACCGGATACAGACTCATCAAACACGATAATACTGTCTGCAACCTGCTTAGACGCTGTCAGCTCAGCCTCTGTTGCAGGTACTGCAACTTCACCGGCTGCAGCTGCCACATCCTCGGCAGTTACACTGCCGGCAGCGCATACGTTCAGGCTCATGGCACAGGTAAGCACCAGCGCACTGATAAGTGATACGATTTTCTTTTTCATAGGTTATCCTCCTCCTTTCGTCATTGTGCATGTGACATATATTAATCGGGCTTTTACTCGATTAATACCTCGATTACGGCAGCTCCACCTGCCGGTAAAACAATCGGATCATCAGATCCTTTAAGGCTTCCTGGTCCGGGTAGAATTCCTCATGCTTCTCCCCCATAACGGTAGTCCCCTCCAGGGTATAGATCCCGTCCTGCTCAAAGCTGTAGCCGGTCACCTGCCCCGCCAGGTACATCACCTCATCCGTGGTGATATCCGTCACCATATATTGTTTCAGCTTCCCATACAGATCAATGGGTAAAGTAAGATCCTTTTTTGTCGCTTCCATGGCCTGCTTCACAAAAGCAGTCAGATACTGCTTCTGCCGGGCCAACCGCCCTCTGGCGCTCTCAAACACCTCCGTATCCCGATACTTCACATACCAGAAAGCGTCCATGCCTTCCAGATGCAGCAGATTCCCCTCTGCAGCGCCTGGAATCCGGCTGCTCAGATCCTCCAGAGCCATAACATCCACGCCTCCCAGGGCGTCGTTCAGCTCCGGGATCGCCGCCATATTGACGGCCACATAGCCGTTGATGGGCAGATCGTAAAGCAGCCCGGATACCGCATCCCGGGTCAGTTCGCAGCTCCTTTCCCTGCCGTCCCCAAAACCATGCTGGGCGGCAATCTGTGCCGTTACCACCGGGGAGGAGCCATCCTCTCCTGCCTGATACAGCACCACATCCGTCATGGTATCCCGGTTTATGGCCAGGATGCGGATACTCTGGTCATCGGGATTGAGAATCACCAGAAACAGGGCGTCGGACTGCCCGCCGCTGACCGCATCCTGGCTCTCCGAGACCTCTTCCATCTTGTCAATGCCCATGACCAGGAACGTGATAATCTCCTGATTATATTCGTAGATCTTGCCCTGATACCGGATCCAGCCCTCCTGCCAGACGGTTTCCACCAGGGGCTCATAGCCCTCTGCGTCATTTTCCGCCTGCCCTGTGGCCACCGTTTCCGATGCCAGATTGGGCGTGGCTCCTGCCGTCCGCTCCCGCAGCTTCCTGCCGCCCCCGGAAATATACAGGGACACCGCCGCTACGATCAGCGCCAGGATCAGCACCGCCACCAACAGCCAGGCCAGAATCCTCTGCAGCACCCTGCGCCGTCTGCGGCGTGACCGCTCGGCTTGAAGACTTCGCTGCATATCCTGTTCCTGCTGCCTATGGAATTGTGCGTCTGTCTGTCGGTTCATCCTTATCCCCCCGCATAAACTCTGCCTGTGTCATTGCACCATTACACACCGGAAAACACTCTGCCTGCCCTGCGTCTTACTGCAGCTGTGTCATTGTCTCCTCCGCTGCAGGCCACTGCCCCTCTGCCTCCAGAACCGCCTGCACGATATAGCGCTTCTCCGGCTTATTAGACACACAGGTTTCCAGCGTCAATATCTTATCCTCTATGCCCACCGATACCTCTTCGTTAAAATGATCCCGCAGTCCGTTCAAACCCTGTACCTCCACCAGATAGGCGGCAAAGGCAGCCGGATCCTGGGTATCTATGGTCAGCAGCAGATGTCGGTTGTCATACTCATAAGCCCCGAAAATATGGTAAATGCGCACATACCCCTGCGTAAAAATATAAACATAGGGATTCTCTTGGAAAAACTCCGGATCCTCATAATAGTGCAGCTCCGCAAACATCGTCCCGTTTTTCATATTGTGCCCATATAAAACCGTGTTGGGATCATCCCATTCCTTGGAATTCAGGTTCTGGCTGTAGATGCACCCCGGGTACCCGCTGCTGTGATCCAGATTGTGATGCAGATAATAATCCGGTTCCTCGGGATGCTGCAGCACCGGATAATCAATGACCGTCCCCGGTATGGTGAGCCAGGCATAGATATCCTGATTTTCCTTTTCCTGCAGAGCCTCGATATCCACATCCTTTGCAGGAATCTCATAGCCCAGTAACGGGGACGGCTCCGTCGTCTCTGCGGCTTCCGCAGTCTCCTCTTTCTGATTCCCCACCACCGTTTCGCTTTCTCCAAAGTCCGGTGCCGTACTGTCCTGCGCATCTTCCACAGTTTCCACATAACTTTCCCGCAGCGCCTCCAGTTCAGAGGCCGCTCGACGGCCTGTTATCACAGAGTAGAGCAGCCATACCAGGCAGCAGACAAAAGCGATACTGCAGATCCCGGCTGCCATAGCCCATATTTTCTTATTCTTCTGATGTTCCCCGTTGCCGCTGCCTTTCATTTTTATCCTCATCCCTTTCACCAGCCTGCATTACCACGCAGACAGCAGGACGCAGCTGTTCCCCGTTCCGCCCTGATGCCCTCTGCCTGCCTAGTCGTGATTCCCGTAATTCCCATAATTTCCATAGTACTGCCCATAATACTTGCCGTAGTACTTCCCATAATATTTTCCATAGGCTCCATAATGATTGCCCTTGCTCATATTCACCTTGTTCAGCACACAGCCCAGGATCCGGCAGTCTGCCTTTTCCAGCTGCTCCTTCACTTTCTGGGCAAAACGGTAACTAATCTCCCCGTTGGCAATGACCAGCATCACCCCGTCGCAGTGCTTTGCCACAATAGCGCTGTCAATGACGCTGCCCAAAGGCGGCGTGTCAATAATGATGACATCATATTTTTCCCGGGCCTCCTGCAGGGTATCCTGGAAGCGCTTGCTTCCCAGCAGTTCACTGGGATTAGGCGGCACGGGGCCTGCAAAAATCATATAAAGATTCTTGTTATCCGTCTCACAGGTCACATCGTCCAGGCCGTATTTGCCCACCAGGCAATGTACCAGCCCCAGCCGCACCTTTCCCTTGAAATGCCTGCGGATCAATACGGACTTGCGCAGATCCGCATCCACCAGC
>JAGANP010000382.1 GCA_017624175.1 Lachnospiraceae bacterium
ATCTAGGAGGCGTTTATGGAGTATTACCGGTCATAGGGAGGAAATTTATGAAGAGCATCTATCAGTATGAAATGAAGCAATACATCAGGACTCTGCTGCTGTGGTCCGTCTGTGTGGGCGGCATGGGCATGGCCTGTATCCTGCTGTTTTCCGGTATGCAGGAGGAGATGGCGGGAATGGCGGAGAGCTTTGCGGCAATGGGGGCCTTTTCGGAAGCCTTTGGCATGGACAGATTGAGTATTGCTACCTTGAAGGGTTTTTATGCCACAGAGGTGGGAACCATCCACGAACTGGGAGGCGCCATGTTTGCCGCTGTACTGAGCATGAATATGCTGTCCAAGGAAGAGGACGGGCACACCAGCGAATTCCTGTTTTCTCTGCCCATCGCCAGGGGAAAGGTGGTCTGGGCAAAATGGTGCGCCATAGTCGCTAACCTGCTCCTGTTTCATTTAATCTGTGTGGGGATCTACGGCGCAGGATTCCTGCTGTTGGGAGAAGGGCTTTCGGCAAGAGAAATGCTGCTTTATCATGGCATGCAGCTGCTGCTGGGACTGGAGCTTGCCGGTATCTGCTATGCATTCTCCGCCTTTTTCCGGCAGAATAAGCTGGGGGTGGGACTGGGTGTCGTGCTGCTGTTCTATGCCTGTGATTTGCTGTGCAGAGTGTCGCCGGAGATGGAGAAATTCTCTGTTTTAAGTCCCTTCGCCTACGCCAATGCCTCGGAGATCCTCAGTACCGGTCAGATCGCCGCAGGAGGGGCGGCGCTGGGCATCGGCATCCTCCTGGCAGCGCTGGGGATTGCGTATTTCCGGTATACGAGAAAAGATCTGGGGTAAGGGCTGCAGTTCTGCCCCGATAAGGAGAACAAATGATGCAGTTAAGCAGATTCCGGCGTCAGCGCATTTAGTTCTGCAGGCATTTTAAAATAGGATCAATATATTTCGGATCCGAAATATCATAAGAGGAAGAAATCATTTTTATCATTTCTTCCTCTGCCGCTGTTTTGCTTTTTTTGGCCTTGAGGGTTTTGATAAACAGTTTCATCAAAAGTTTTGAAGGGGCGGGCATTTTCTCATAGTTAAATCCGCCCGGACAGTAGAAGACATTTACTTTCTGCAGTTCCGACTCGTTGAAGTTCTGTCTGAGAGCAGACTCGATATCCGGGCTATCTAAAGGGCTTCCGCCAACGCAAAAAGCAATCAGTTTCTTGTCGGCCCACTTATCCATATTCTCTTTGAACCAACTGAGCTTGCTGATGCCGCCTGCACATGCCCATCCACCATAAATAATTGCGTCATATGCAGACAAGTCTTTCTTTTTCGCCTCTGACAATTCAAAACAATCAGCTTCTGCTGCATCCGCTATCCATTGGGCATAGCGCTTCGTAAAACCTGTCTGTGAATAATATATTACTGCGGTTTTCATCTATCGAATCTCCTCCCTGTTTGTTAAGTGCTCTATCCCGGTATATAGTTTCGATAAGAGAGTAAACAATGTTTCAATTTCATCATCTGTATAAACTTCAAAGAGATATTTCAACTCCTCCTGGTATTGGGAAAATTCATTTTGAAAATAATCATTTACTCTTTCCGTGGGGCGGATGCACATTGCTCTGGTGTCAAGGGGACTTTGTTCGATGATAATAAATCCCTTTTTCATCAGGACATCAGCCAGTTTTTTTATGTTTTGCCGTGAACAGCCCAGTATATTTCCTAATTGTGTAAGGGTTAATGGTTTATCAGATTGCCTGACAACTGACAATAACATAAATTGTTTCAGGGTGATCTCGGGAATGTGGTTATCAAAGAGTGTCTGCAGTTTATTTCCGGCAATAAACAGTGTGCTGAAAATCGCTTTTCTCTGGTTCTTTGTGGTATTGGAAAATCGTAAAATCAGATCATTTAGTTCCATATAGCCTCCTCTAAAATGGGTAACTTATTACTATTTGTAAATTATAGCAACAAGTTACCTATCTGTCAAGCTATTTTATATTTTGTATGGTCTGTACATCTTCCAGCTTCATCCAATAGTAGTACCATATAGTCTTCATGCTATGTCCGCCTGCTTTATTCTGCAGAGAGGTAATGGACATATAGGTAAAAATACTTCCTTGTGGTCCACTTTTTTCTCTTTTTCGCATGGATTTTCGTAATTTGCGCAGGAAAAATGGACCTCAGGAAAAAAATAGCCCTGCACAGTCCACTTTTTTTGCGGAAAAAGTGGACTTTAATGTGTACTTTTAGGATATCGGTCCATTCAATACCTCGTACTTGTAAAAAAAGGATCATATAGTGGACTCAAATATGACAAAAAATCATATGGGTCCATTTTTATGTTTTTAGAATCAAATGGCAGGTTGGTATCGAATGCCGTATGGAGATACTCAGAAATGTGGAAACGGTAAAATACCGGTTGAGGGAAACGCTTGTTTGTGGTACAATTTTGATGCAGCAGCAAAAGCCGGACTTCGGCTATGCGGGAGGGGTAAATTCATGAAAAATAAGTCCAAACTGAATAAAATAAAGCAGAACAACAGAAAACCGGCTGCAGATGTTCCGGCGGAATGGTTCTATATGTCCGCTGCAGAGTGCTCCGCTGGGGCCATCAGGGAAGCACTGGCAGATACAGCCTGCGAGGTGGAATATTGGGAGGCAGCCCAGGTGCTGGAGATTGTTCTGGGAGAGGGAAGTTCCATGGATGTGGAAGTATTGGAGCCGGATTTTCAGGACGAATACAGCAACGCCTTTCTGACCGAACATCGGATCCGCTTTCTCTGCGGCGTTACGCTTAAACCGGAGGATTATGATAAAGCCCGGGAAGTGATGGAGCATATCTGTAACAAAATCGGCGGCTTCTTCTGTGGGGATACAGAGGACTTTACTCCGGTGGTGGGAGAGATGGAGTGAAACAAAAAGGGCGGTGAAAGAGGAGGTGCTGGCTTGACAATGCAAAATTCGTTTTCGGAGAAAAATTCTGAAACAGGACGGCCTGCGGATGACAGTTACCTGGAGTGTGGGCTTCCTGAGTTTTTACAGGACTCGGTTCAGGCGATGATTGAGGCATGGCGAAAGCTGGATGCCGGGCAGGAATATCTGCGCTGGGACTGCGATTATTGCAGTCTGCAAAGCGACATTAACAGTGCGGAGGTCAACCAGCTGATCAGTACGGAGCAGGCATGGTATCTCCGGGAAAAGTATTTAGGGATGGAAAGGATTTGAGCTGAAAGAGAGAATTTTTCTCTTGCAGCGCTGCAAAAGAAAGAAGCAGAGAGAGGAACACAGCAATGACAAGATTAGAGGAAGCCAGAACATATTTTACAGGGGACCGGTTTGCCACGCAGACCACGGGAATTGTGATTGAGGCGGTGGAGGACGGTTATTCCCGCTGCAGCCTGACAGTGGAGGAAAAGCATATGGCGGCCCATCATCATGTGATGGGAGGGGCGCTTTTCACCATGGCGGATTTTGCTTTTGCTGTGGCGACCAATACCCCTCAGCAGCTGACGGTGACCACCACCAGCAATATCAGCTATATCAGCATGCCCAAGGATAACCGATTGACTGCAGAATGCAGCCGGATCAAGGATGGAAAGAGGGCCTGCTATTACGAGACCCGAATCACGGACGGGCTTGGCAATCTGGTGGCCGTGGTGACGGCTATGGGGATGCATATGAATTGAAGCATCAAGATAATAATTATCGTCTCGTAAGCAGGGAGGGGGAAATTCCCTTTGCCAATTATCTGCGGCTTGACAATTCGGAGCTTACACCGGAGGAAGCAGCGGAGAAGATCAGAGAGTACTTTGGGCTGTGAGAAGCCTATGCATGGAAAGGAAAAATATGAGTTACATTACTACATATACGGGAAAACATTTTGATCCGGTATATCCGGAAGAGGATAAAATAGATATTCGGGATATTGCCCACGCCCTGTCGCTGACCTGCCGGGGAAACGGGCATGTGAAAACTTTCTTTTCAGTGGGACAGCATTGTATTCACTGCGCCCTGGAGGCAGAGGCAAGAGGATATTCGGAGCGGCTGATTTTAGCCTGCCTGCTGCATGATGCCAGTGAGTGCTATATGTCGGATGTGCCCAGACCGATCAAAGGGATACTGCCAGAATATAAGGAGACAGAGGAGCGTCTGCTGGAGCAGGTCTATCATAAATTTCTGGGGAGTACCCTGACGGATGAGGAGGAAGCACTGGTAAAGCAGATTGATAATGATATGCTTTATTATGATTTGCTTCATCTGCTAAATGAGGCTTCCGAAGAGGAGGCTCCGGTGATGAAAACAGAATTTTCTTACAAAGTGCTTCCTTTTGAAACGGTGGAGGAAAGGTATCTGGAGTTATTTAAACAGTATTGTAACAGTGCAATAGGGGAAAAGAAATAGGATTCAAGCATGGCAGTACTTTAGAAGCGGTGGACAGGAGAGGGACAATGGGGAAGATTCGGAAGCTGGAAAAGACGGAGGCAGCAGCCCCTTTATTTGCAGGCTGGCAGGAAACGATGATTGATTCCTGCCTGCAGGGCGTCATGGGAGAGATCTATGCGGATGCAGCCGAAACTCCCGGCTCTGCCATGGCGATGCTGGGGGATTTCTGTTTTCTGGCAGGGCGGCCAAGCCGGGAACTGGCCGCCTATAAACCGGCGTCCTGTAAGCGGAATTTTATGATTATGGTTCCCCGGGACGAGGCATGGGCGGCATTGATTGAGCAGGTATATGGGGAAAAGGCCCGGCAGGTAACCCGCTATGCCATCAGAAAGGAAGAGCGTATCTGGGATGAGACCAGGCTGCGGGAGGCTGTGGATGGCTTGCCCGAGGGGTATGAGCTGCGGATGATAGAGGAAGGCCTGTACCGGCAGTGTAAGGAAGCTGACTGGAGCCGGGATCTGGTGGCACAGTATGAGAATTATGAACAGTATGAAAAGTGGGGAATGGGGGCAGTGATCCTGCGGGGGCAGGAGATCGTGGCAGGAGCCTCCTCCTATTCCGGGTATATCGGCGGGATCGAGATTGAGATTGACACCCGGGAGGATCATCGAAGAAAGGGACTGGCTTATATCTGCGGAGCCAGGCTGATCCTGGAGTGTCTTGCCCGTGGCTGGTATCCCAGCTGGGACGCCCAGAATCCGGCCTCGATGGCCCTGGCCGAGAAGCTGGGGTATCATTTTGACCATGCATATACGGCATACGAGATCCGGGGGTATTAGGGGATATTGGATGGAAAGGGACTTTTCTGCACAGATATCCGGACAGGCGGGGGTGATCACATGAAAATCATAGCAGCAATGGACTCCTTTAAGGGCAGTCTGACTTCCCTGGAGGCGGGGGAGTGGGTAAAAAGAGGCATACATAGAGCGGACGCCGATGCACAGGTGGTGGTCTGCCCCCTGGCGGACGGCGGTGAGGGGACGGTGCAGGCACTGACCACTGTATGCGGCGGACGCTTTCGGCGGATCTCCGTCACCGGGCCTCTGGGCCAGCCGGTGGAGGCGATCTATGGGATCCTGAAAGATCACACCGCCGTCATGGAGATGGCGGCGGCAGCAGGTCTGACGCTGACAGAGCCTGCACAGCGCAATCCTCTGCATACCACCACCTATGGCGTGGGAGAGATGATTCGGGACGCCATAGGCCAGGGCTGCCGCAGACTGGTCATCGGCATCGGGGGACGTGCCACCAATGACGGCGGGATCGGCATGCTCCAGGCGCTGGGCTGGGAGCTTCAGGATCAGGAGGAGAAAGCGGTACCCTATGGCGCAGCCGGTCTGGAAAAGCTGGTATCCATCTGCGGGGAGAGAGCCCTGCCCCAGCTGCAGGAGTGCAGCTTTCAGATCATCTGTGATGTGGTCAATCCTCTGTGCGGCCCCCAGGGCTGCAGCGCCGTATTTGGCCCGCAAAAGGGGGCGGATAGGGAGCTGATCCGGCAGATGGATCAGTGGCTGATGCACTATGCCAAGCTGGCCCGGGAAGTCTGTCCCCAGGCGGATCCCGACTGCCCCGGCGCAGGGGCGGCAGGGGGAATGGGCTTTGCTTTTCGGACCTTTCTGGGGGGCAGGCTGGAACCGGGGATCCGGGTGGTGCTCCGGGAGACGGGGCTGGAGCAGGAGATCCGGGATGCGGATCTGGTAATCACCGGGGAGGGCTGCCTGGACGGACAGACGGCCATGGGGAAAGCCCCCGTGGGAGTGGCCGAGCTGGCAAAACAGTACCGGAAGCCGGTGATTGCCCTGGCAGGCTGTGTTACCGAAGAAGCGGCAGCCTGTCATCAGGCGGGCATAGATGCTTTTTTCCCGATTCTGCGCAGGGCAGTGACACTGGAGGAAGCTATGGTTAAGGAGCAGGCCGGACGCAATCTGGCAGAGACGGCGGAGCAGGTCTATCGCCTGTACAGCACAGCCCGCAGGCAGAATCAGGCGGAGAACAGCTGATAAAAAGGCGGCGGGCCAAAAGAATCAGGCGGAGAACAGCTGATGAAAAGGCAGCGGGCCAAAACGATGCCGCAGAATATGATTTCGGATGTGCAGTATCACAGGCGCAGCATGCCAGATACAGGAGGGTTCGGATGAAACAGGTACGGTTTTATGATACGGCAGCGGACGGTCTGCTGAAATTTGCGGTCATCATTGCCCGGTCCCGGGGAAAGTGGGTGTTCTGCAAGCATAAGGAGCGGGATACCTATGAGGTGCCCGGGGGACATCGGGAGCCGGGGGAGACCATTGAGGAGACGGCACGGCGGGAGCTGTATGAGGAGACGGGAGCCATAGCTTTTTCCCTGCAGCCGGTCTGTGTGTATTCCGTAACAGATCCGGATGCAGCCGACAGTCAGAAAAGCTTCGGTATGCTGTACTGTGCGGAGATAGAAGACTTTGAGCCGGAGCTGCACAGTGAGATCGAGAAGATCGTGCTGTCGGAAAAGCTGGCAGAATACTGGACTTATCCGGAGATTCAGCCTAAGCTTCTGGAAGAGGCAAAAAGGCGGGGCTATATTGACTCGGACGAAGTGAAGTAGGACAGAAGAGAGACGGGTGGGTTTGACATGATTCTGAATACCGGCTGCAGGACGGATATTCCGGCCTGCTTCAGCGAATGGTTTTACAATCGGATCCGGGAGGGAACGGTGATGACCCGCAATCCCTATCAGCCCCGGCAGGTGCTTTCCTATTGGCTGGACCCGGAGGTGGTGGACGTGCTGTGCTTCTGCACCAAGAATCCTGCGCCCATGCTGGAGCGGCTGGAAGAGCTGCAGCGGTTCCGGCAGTTCTGGTTTGTCACGATCACGCCTTATGAACAGGAGATCGAGCCCCATGTGCCGGATACATCGGAGGTTATCCGCACTACCAGGGCACTGTCGGAGCGGGTGGGGGCCAGGGCAGTGGGCTGGCGCTATGATCCCATCTTTATCACGGAAAAGTATTCTTCGGAATACCATATTGAGCGTTTTGAAGAGATGGCCGCAGCTCTCAGCGGTTATGTGAATTCCTGTGTGATCAGTTTTATTGACCTGTATGAAAAAACCAAGCGGAATTTTCCCCGGGTATGTCGGGTATCCATGGCCGAGCAGGAACATCTGGTGCAGGAAATGGCGGCGGTCGGCAGGCGGTATGGGATCCCTCTGCGGACCTGCTGTGAAAATGCGGCGCTGAAGAGATTCGGCGCAGAGGTATCCGGCTGTATGACCCGGGAAGTGCTGGAGGCGGCCACGGGCTGTCATCTGGCAGTGCCCCAGGCGAAAAAGTCACCCCGCTCCCAGTGTGACTGCCTGCTGGGGGCGGATATCGGCATGTACAATACCTGCGGTAATGGCTGTATTTACTGTTATGCCAATTATGACCGAAAGACGGTGGCTGCGAATCTGCGGGAGCATGACCCGGCGTCCCCGCTGCTGATCGGCCATCTGCAGGAGGGGGATCAGGTCACAGTCGTTAAGCAGGTGTCATACCTGGATCGGCAGCTGCGGCTGGAGGATCTTTTGTAGGAGGAAGATTGAGCATGAGCCGAAAAAAAGTATATCTGGACCGCACCGGCGGGGAGGCGGCAGCAGTATTTCTGCATGATGCGGAAGTGATTCCGGCCGGAACCACGATTTATTCCATGCCGGTGAAGGAGCGGAATACAGAATATGACCGCTGGGCAGAGGCGTATGATATCCATTTTATTTTTGAGGACAGGAAGCCGGAGGCGCCCTTCTATGCGGTGCCTTGGATGGATATTTTCGCAGTGGACAGCCGGGGCGGCTATATCGGTACCTTGGGGCAGCTGACGGATATGGCGGGGGAGGCACCGGTCTGTTATGTGGACCGGGATCGACACTGCTGGCGGATTGCAGAAAACGGCCCGGAGTTTGTGCAGCATGCCGCCTGCTGGCGCAGCTTCCTGCAGGAAGAACAGGAAGTCAGGCTGTATGCGTCAAGGGAGCAGGCGGAGCAGGAATTGGATTTTATAAACCTATTTTGACAGTAGAAGCCTGATAAAAAGGAGCAGAGTGATGGCAGAATATGAACAGGTGACGCAGCCCTTTGCGCCGGTATATGACCAGAATTCCCGGATTCTGATATTGGGAAGCCTCCCCTCGGTAAAATCCCGGGAGCAGGGCTTTTATTACGGACATGCCAGAAACCGGTTCTGGCCCATGCTGGCGGCCGTCTATGAGGAGCCGCTGCCCGAAAGCATTCCGGAGAAGAAAGCCCTGCTGCTGCGGCACTCCCTGGCGGTGTATGATGTGATAGAAAGCTGCGAAATCCGGGGTTCCAGCGACAGCAGCATTCGCAGGGTAAAAGGGGCGGATATCCGCACCATCATGGAGCATTCCCGGATAGAAAAAATCCTGGTGAACGGAAAAACGGCGGCCCGGTATTTTAAGAGCTATCAGCCCGCCGCATATCAGCAGCTGTTGGTGGAGCTGCCTTCCACCAGTCCTGCCAACGCCGCCTTTTCTCTGGAGAAGCTGGTGCAGAGCTGGGGAAAATATCTGATCTGACAAAAATCAAGAAACGAAAGGAAAACGGCATGACAAATATTGAGAGGACAGAAGCCTTTTTAAAAGAAGCCTTTGCGGGCTGCACCTACTTTCAGGAGCATCCGGCGGACGGAGAATATCGGCTGCAGCACTCCTACCGGGTGGCGCATGCAGCCAGGGAGATTGCCCGCAAGGAGGGCCTGGATGAGGAGGGCCTTGTGATTGCAGGCCTGCTTCATGATGTGGGATACAGTCAGCCCTTTGCATCGGAGGAGGACTGGATCGAACACGGGCGGAGATCCGCCCGGCTGGCCAGACCCTTTCTGGGGCAGCTGAATCTGGCCCCGGATCGGATTCAGGAGATCTGCTATGGCATTGCGATTCATGTGGACGGAAAAGCGGATTTTCCCGGGGAGGAAACGGCCTTTGCCCTGAGCGTGGGAGATGCGGATGATGTGGACCGTTTTGACGCTTACCGGATCTATGATGTCATGGTGTATGCGGATTTCCGCAATCTGAAGATCGAGGATAAGCGCAAGTGGCTCCGGGAAAAACTGGACTGGATCAGCTGGCGGCTGGGAGAGAGGTCCGGTACGGAGACGGCCCGGCAGATGATCGCAGAGCGGCTGCTGTATCAGCGGCAGTATTATGAAAAGGTATTGGAGCAGATGGAGCGCAGCGAGTCGCTTTAATCGCATGAGGAAAGAAAGAGGAAAAGAAGATGAAAATAGGCAGCAGGGAGTTTGACACAGCAAATCATACTTATGTAATGGGGATCCTGAATGTAACCCCGGATTCCTTTTCGGACGGAGGAAAATGGAACAGTCTGGACCGGGCGCTGAAGCATGTGGAGGATATGCTGGCAGAGGGAATGGATATCGTGGATATAGGCGGAGAGTCCACCCGGCCGGGCTATGATTACAGCATGCCGGCGCAGGAGGAGCTGGAACGGGTGATGCCCTATATTGAGGCGGTCAGGGCCCGTTTTGAGGTGCCGATTTCCCTGGATACCTATAAAAGCCAGGTAGCGGAGGCGGGAATCCGGGCGGGCGTGGATCTGATCAATGATATCTGGGGGCTGAAATGGGACCCGCAGATGGCCCGGACCATTGCGGACTGCGGCGTTGCCTGCTGCCTGATGCATAACCGCAGGGCGGCAGATTATGAGAATTTTCTGGAGGATGTGGCAGCAGATCTGGCGGAAACGGTGCAGCTGGCACAAAAGGCGGGAATTGCAGAAGATAAAATCATTCTGGATCCCGGTGTGGGCTTCGGCAAGACCTATGAGCAGAATCTGGAGATCATCCATCATCTGGAGTCGCTGCGGGTGTTCGGTTATCCGGTGCTGCTGGGCACCAGCCGGAAATCCGTGGTGGGCCTGACGCTGGATCTGCCGGTGACGGAGCGGCTGGAGGGCACTCTGGTAACCACGGTGATGGGTGTGCTGAAAGGCTGTGCTTTTGTGCGGGTGCATGATGTAAAGGAAAATGTGCGTGCCATCCGCATGACCCGGGCGATTCTGGAGGAAAGGAAGCCGCTGTAGCTTTTGGCTGACGGCAGAGAGCAAAGGCGCTGTGGCATACAGAGCAGAAAGGCAGGAATATGCAGGAAATGACAGGAATGGATGAAATACATGTGGATAATCTGGAGGTATTTGCCCACCATGGTGTTTTTGCCCAGGAAAAGGAAAAGGGACAGCCCTTTTATGTGAATCTGGTGCTGTATACGGATACCCGCAGGGCGGGGCAGCAGGACGAACTGACGCGGTCCACCCATTATGGGGAAGTCTGCCATCTGGTGACAAAATGGATGCAGGAGCATACCTATGATCTGATCGAAACCGTTGCGGAGACTGTAGCAGAGCAGGTATTACTGACGTATCCGCTGGTGCAGGCCCTGGATGTGGAGATCCGCAAGCCTCAGGCGCCCATCGGGCTGCCCTTTGAGAGTGTCTCTGTAAAGATTCATCGGGGCTGGCACCGGGCTTATGTGGCGTTGGGCTCCAATCTGGGGGATCGGGAAAAGTATCTGCAGATGGGTGTGGAGGCCATGAAAGAGCGGAAGGATATCCGGCTGCAGAAGGTATCTTCCTTTCGGCAGACTGCTCCCTACGGCGGCGTGGCACAGGAGGATTTTCTAAACGGCGTCATGGAGCTCCGAACGCTGCTGACGCCTCAGGAGCTGCTGGACTATCTGCATGAGGTGGAGCAGCGGGCGGAGAGAAAGCGGGAGATCCATTGGGGCCCTCGAACGCTGGATCTGGATATTCTGCTGTACGATGATCTGGTCATGGATTCGGAGCATCTGACAATTCCCCATGTGGATATGCAGAACCGGGACTTTGTGCTGGGCCCCCTGGTGGAAATCGCCTCTTGGGTAAGACATCCTGTACTGAGAATGACCATGGGACAGCTGTATGAGAGACTGATATCCGGTGCTACGGCAGCGGAAGCCGCCGCAGATAGCGCACGGCAAAGCGGGCGCATAATCCGGTAAACAGTCCGGTGATGATGCCGCTGATCAGCAGATAGGGCAGATAGGCCAGAACGCCTGGCACTGCAGTCAGAGCCAGGGCCACCAGAATCTGGCCGATATTGTGAAAGATGCCGCCCAGAATGCTGATGAGCTCCGGAAAATGTCTCTGCAGCAGGCGGCAGGCCAGCGCCATGGCGATAAAACAGAGCAGTCCGCCGCAGAGACTGTAGAGCAGACTCATGGCCTGACCGAAGAGCAGGGCGGACAGCAGGATGCGCACCAGCAGCACCAGTGCGGCGTCTCTGGAGTTATACAGAAGCAGCACCAGCAGGGTGATGATATTGGCCAGGCCCAGCTTGATGCCCGGAATGGGCACCACCGGGGGTAGCAGGCTTTCCACATAATAGATGGCCAGCGCCAGAGCGGCAAGCAGGGCCAGGGTTGTCAGTTTACGGGTTTTCATAAGACAGTCCTCAATCGTATGTTACCGTTCACACCATCGTAAAGGCACCTATGGTGCGCCGCTGGCTATGTCCCGGCAGGGAACAGCCTGTCCGTAGGCGGCGGTGTCAGAAGCCATGTGGGAAGCGGTATTTTAGTAAGCAACGGCATCAGGGGCAGCACCCGAGGCAGAGGGATCATCCGGTTTCAGTTCGATTACCAGCCGGTGGGGCAGACAGGTAATGGGCAGCAGGGAGTCCCTTATGGTGCCCTGCAGGACACAGATCTGATCCGGGCAGTCCGCTTCTGCAATGGCGATCCCGTCGCCGGAGACTTCTATGGTATTATAACCCCCATTGGTGGCCTCAACGGTGAAACGTTGGGGCTCTGTGATCTGGCTTAAGGGGATGGTCTGCAGCAGCTGTCCGTCCTGATAGAGATAGGCCGTGTATGGGGTATTCGGCTGCCGGGCAGTATGCTGCCGCAGGAATAATACCAGCACACAGACGGCCAGCAGCAGTAGGATACCGCCAGCCAGCAGGCAGGCTTTTTTGGATATTTTGTGCATAGGCATTCCTTTTCTATCGGTATGGTACAGGGGAGAGATGCCCCTGTGGCTCATGGGATTTTGCAGGGTATTTATTAACGTAACTGTATTTCAGTATAGCAGAAAGTAAGTGGAAAATGAAGCGGAAGATGAAGAAAAAAGGAATCTCCATAGGGGGATTGATTGCAGCGGCGCTTTTTCAGGCAGTGCTTCTGACCGGCTGCGGGGAAACGGCTCCCCAGCGGCTGTCCAGTGTGGATATGGCCATGGGTACCATTGTGACCCAGACGCTGTATGTGCTGCCCGGATCGGAGGAGGGCTCAGCCGGGGAGACGGCTTCAGGCGGTGGGGCCGGAGAGAGTGCAGCCGACGAGGAGACAGACAGGATCCTGCAGCTGCTTGCGGATATGGAAGAGCAGGAATTATCCTGGAGAATACCGGAGTCAGAGATTGCCGGAATCAATGCGCAGGCACAGGAAGCGGAAGCTGCCGTCCCCCTGTCTGCCTCCATGCAGCAGCTTTTATCCCAGATCTGGCAGGTGTCGGAGGACAGCGGCGGTGCCCTGGATGTTACGGTGGGGAAGCTGAGTCGGCTGTGGAATCTGGACGAACTGACGAAAGCAGCGGAGGAAATTTCCCGGACGCAGCTTCCCACAGCGCAGCAGATAGAGGATGCATTGGCGGATACGGGCTATGACCGGGTGCAGTTTTCTGCGGGGAGCATCTCTCTTCCTGCGGGGATGCAGCTGGATCTGGGAGCAGTAGGCAAGGGGATTGCCTGTGACCGGATCAGCGAATATCTGCAAAGTCAGTCCCGGATCACCGGGGCAGTGGTGGCGGTGGGCGGCAGTGTGGTGACTTACGGACAGAAGCCGGACGGCACACCCTGGACAGTGGCGATTATGCATCCCCGGGAAGAGGGAAGCTATCTGGGTACGCTGGAACTGACAGGAGAATACTATATCTCCACCTCCGGAGATTATGAGCGGTATATTCTGGTGGATGGGGTGCGGTATCATCATATCCTGGATCCGGCTACGGGGTATCCGGCCAGAAGCGGCCTGTGCAGCGTCACCATCGTCTGTGACAACGGCCTGCTGGCGGACGCTCTGTCCACGGCCTGCTTTGTCCTGGGGGCGGAGCAGGGGCTTTCCCTGGCAGAACGCTGGGGCGCAGAGGCTTTGCTGGTGGAGGAAGACGGCAGGCTGTATATGACTGCGGGGATGGAGGAAATCTTTACGGCAAGATAGAAAAGAGTTGTTTCTTCTGCAAATCAGGAGTACAATAGATCATATGAACAGATAACATTTTAAAGCATATGTAAGAACTTGCTTTTGAAAAAAGAATGGCGGGGCGTGTGGATTCTGTGAGGAAGCTTTTCGGAGAATCTGCACAGGACTGCTTCGGGACACGGAGGCCGGAATGGAAGAGAGCGCATATTTACAGTTGGATGAAGAGATGGTGAATAAGGTCAGGGAAACCATGCCTCCCGAGGAGGAGATGCAGGATCTGGCAGAGTTTTACCGGGTGTTTGGAGATGCCACCCGGCTGAAGATTCTGTATGTGCTGCTGTGCTCGGAGATGTGCGTCTACGATATTGCCAATCTGATCGGTATGAGCCAGTCGGCGGTATCCCACCAGCTGCGGATCTTAAAACAGATGGATCTGGTCAAGAACCGCCGGGAGGGCAAGACGATCTTCTATTCTCTGGCCGACGCCCATATCGTTACCATACTCAGCCCGGGCCTGGATCATATTGAGGAAGAGTAAGGTGGACTGATATCAGTTTTTTGTCGATTTACGTCCACAAAAGAAGCGGTGAATCCCATTGCTTTTGTGATAAATGGACCTATATAGCAGAATTGCAGTGAAAAGTCCACTTTTTGTAGAAATAAGTGGACTGGGATAAGCAATTTTCCAATATAGGTCCATTTCGCTTTTAAAAATCCGGAAAATCAGGCGGAAAAAATAGAAAAAGTGGACCTGAAGCGGCAAAAAAACCACTGCGGTCCACTTGGTATATCGCAAAGGCAACGTCCGGAGCGGGAAGAAAGCAACACGGCAATACGCTGAGCGGAAAGAAAGCAACACAGCACCGCCCGGAGTCCCAAAGAGTCAATCCGGTGAAAATCCAGGCAAAAGGAGTCAACGCCAAGGTTCAATCTGTTACATTCCGCTGAATGCGCTATAGCTGCTGCTCCCCAGAGGGCAGTGGTACAGGGAGCTTTCCACACCATATGCCTGGAAATATACATATCGTGAAGTCATGTTGATATTGGTGTAATTGCCCTCCGCAACCACGGTCACGCCGGAGCCGTCCGTGCTCATCATTTTCAGTGCCGGAGCCGCATCGGAATTGCACTGATAGTAGATATATCCGCCGCCTACATTAAAGCAGTCCACCCGGTCCTCAGTCAGCACTTCAATCACACCCTGGTTATAATCATAGCGGCACAGCCGGTAATCATTGGCCACATCCAGATAATACACATAATCCCCGATCAGATAAGGATACCAGATATTGCCCGCCCACAGCTGGGATACCGTGTCGTCTTCGGTGTCCAGCGCATAGAGATAATGATTGTTCTGGGTGCCGTTATAATAGATGACGCCATCCTCCGCACAGGCCGGATTGACCTGATATTCGGCCAGAATCTGTTTATCGGATTTGTCGATCTTCAGCTTATAAAATACGGGTGTAGGGCTTCCGGCAGTGAGCAGATACAGATAATTGTCCACCAGCTGACCCGTCACCACCACATCCGTGGCCATGGAGGTCACGTCCTTGCCGGATTTCAGGCAGCGGTTAAAGCTGCTGCGGGTGCGGATATAGGCCAGACCGCTTTCCCCGGAGGCGGCGTTCTGAAAATAATACAGGTACTTGCCGCCGGCCAGAATATTGCGCACCGGGGAACTGCCCAGTTTGGTGATCTCCTGCTCATCCGGAGTCATGGAGTATAGGCTGCCGTTATCCAAAGGATTGGAAAAATAAATCCTGCCGTCAGACTCACAGAACAGCCCTGCGTTGTTCAGATTTCCGGCAGTATTGCCCACGGTGCCGGGGGCGTTCATGGGGATCCTTTGGGAGAGCCAGCTTGCCAGCAGCAGGGCGGCCACGATCAGGATAAACGGTATGATAATCAGAATTTGCTTTGTTTTCTTCTTCATAAAGATACACTCCTCCCTTTTCAGGGAAATATTTTACTTATTTTATACGAATCTATCACAAATATATCACACAGTTAGTCTTGCGATCAAGGGGGTTTTGCGGTAAGATAAAAAGAAAATACCTTTGGAGGAACCATATGGACTTACTGGAACTGAGGAACCAGATCGATGAGATCGATCAGCAGATCGTCCGCCTGTATGAGCAGCGGATGGAGATCTGCGGCCAGGTGGCAGCATATAAAATAGAGACGGGGAAAAAGGTGTTTGACAAGCAGCGGGAGATGGAAAAGCTGGCAAGAGTTAAGTCCCTGACCCATAATGAATTTAACAGCCATGGAGTGGAGGAGCTCTTTGAACAGATCATGTCCATGAGC